>JAGASY010000050.1 GCA_017621515.1 Bacteroidaceae bacterium | reverse complement strand
TTGAAGTGTATCTGAACAGAGAGTTAAAAGTGAATGGATTTGAAGCCGTATTTGAGAGTAAAAATGGTGGTATTTGTTGTAACATATTAGTAATCAATATATTATCAGAATGCTCAAAATTGTCAAAAAATTGCGCCCGACACGTTTTTTTGAGCGTTTTGAGAATTTTTGTATTGTTTTGATTATCAGATATTTATCTTTGAATAGGAATTTCCCTTTTTTCGTCCTCGGCAAAAAATCGCTCGAAGTGTTAAATTTTTATTTTGGGCGAAAATATCATTTTGTCAAATTGGAAATGGCATTTTTAGCTTGTGAATGCACCTGTTTATGCAGCAGGAAAAATCTGAAATACATACGCTTAAACAACGAATACACCTATTTATATGGACTTCTCAGATGAATCCATCTGTATGAACAAGAACAATACAATAAAAATAGTTTCTAAAGATTGGAGAATCGAATGTGCTATGTCATTTTTTATTCTTAATTTTGCCCGTCGCATAAGAGCAGATGAAGGAACAGACACAAAGACAATGGATTTCACAACTAAGATAGAAATAAAGAAAAGCAAAAAAGAGATAAGCCATGAGCATAAAATCATGCTCGTTGGTTCATGCTTTGCCGATAATATCGGACAAAAGCTCGTAGAAGCAAAGTTTGATTGTCTGGTCAATCCTTTCGGTACGATATACAATCCGTTGTCTGCTGCTGTATTGCTGGAGAAGGCTCTTGACAGAGAGATGTTTTCCGAAGAGTCTTCTTGGGTGTTCAAATCTGGTGACGGACTTTGGCACAGTTGGTTGCATCATAGTCGTTTCTCGGCAGAGACGAGTGAGGAACTTTGCCGGAATATTAATGAAACGACCGTATGTGTGGCGAACCGGTTGGCGGAATGTGATGTGCTGATAGTGACACTGGGCACGTCCATATATTATGCTCTTCATGAAAACGGTTATGTAGTGGCGAACTGTCACAAGCAGAAAGATTCGTTGTTTTTCCGTCGGCGCATATCGCCGGAAGAAATATCGGAACGCTGGAGCAAACTTATCGTGCGGCTGAGAGAATATAATCCTCGCATAAGAATCCTGTTTACGGTCAGTCCGATACGGCATAAGCGCGACGGTATGCACGTGAATCAGTTGAGCAAATCTTCTCTGCTTTTGGGTGTGGATATGCTCTGCGAGGAGTTTCCGGACGCAGTGGAGTATTTTCCTGCATACGAGATTGTGATGGATGAGTTGCGCGACTACCGTTTTTATGCCGACGACATGGTGCATCCTGCCGGCATTGCGGTGGAATATATCTGGCAACGGTTCTGCGACATTTATTTTAATGGCATGACAAAGAAAGCCCTGTGTGCATGTGCCGCCATATCGGCATCTGTCGCTCACCGTCCCTCCAATCCACAGAGCGAAGAATACAGGAGATTCATCAAATCGGTTATAGACAAGATACATATATTAAAGAAAGATTTTCCGTATATTAATATGGAGCAAGAACTACAGATATGCAATATAAGATTGACGAAATAGCCCATATAGTCGGTGCCCGACGTATGGGAAATGCTGAGGCGGTCATCAATTGGCTCCTCATAGACAGTCGCTCGTTGTGTTTTCCAGAGGAAACACTTTTTTTTGCACTGCGCACATCGCGCAATGACGGTCATCGCTATATTAAAGAACTCTACAGAAGGGGAGTGCGCAACTTTGTGGTGTCTGCTGTCCCTGAACACGATGAGGCTTTTGAAAATACCAATTTCCTTGTGGTGGAAGATACGCTTGCGGCATTGCAGCAGCTTGCGGCACATCATAGGCGGCAGTTCGACATTCCTTTCATTGCCATCACAGGCAGTAACGGAAAGACCACGGTGAAGGAATGGCTCTATCAGCTTCTTTCGCCCGACTTCAATGTCAGCCGTTCTCCGCGCAGCTACAATTCTCAGGTGGGAGTGCCGCTGTCTGTGTGGCTTGTTGATAAGCACACAGACATCGCAATTATCGAAACCGGCATTTCGCATACAGGCGAGATGGAGCGTTTGCAGGAAATCGTGCGCCCGACAATAGGGGTGATTACCAACATAGGAATGGCGCATCAGGAGAACTTTCTGTCACTCGACATAAAGTGTGCGGAGAAGCTGCTTATCACTCGCGGCTGCCGTGCTGCTGTGGTTAATGTCGGGGATGAGTGTATTGCGCGGGGAATTGCAGCGATACCCGGAAGTGTGGAGCAGACGACATGGAGCTACAAAAGTCATGATATAGATTCTACTCTCATTGTCAGAGGGGTAGAGAAAGATGCCGGTCATGCCACGGTGAAATTCTCCATACGTGGAGAGATTGGACAATATACGATTCCGTTCATTGATGACGCGGCTATCGAAAATTCCATCACCTGTCTTGCCACTTGCTTGTGTCTGAAAGGACTGGTGGATGTCGGCACTGTGTGTCGCCGTATGGAGAAGCTTGAACCTGTGGCAATGAGGCTTGAGGTGAAGGATGGCGCCAACGGCTGTACGCTTATAAACGACACCTATAATAGTGATATACATTCGCTGGATATTGCTCTCGACTTCATGAACCGCCGTCCTGACCCGAAAGGACAGAAGCGTACACTTATTCTGAGCGATATATTGCAGAGCGGAGAAGCACCGCGTTCTCTCTACAGCCGTGTGGCGCAGATGGTGGAGAGCCGCGGAATAGAGAAGATTATAGGGGTGGGAGAAGAAATCAGTGCTTGTGCCGACTATTTCCATATTGAGCGTTTCTTTTTCCGGACGACGGAGGCCTTGGTGGCAAGTGAGGTCTTTGCGAACTTGCAGAATGAATTCATATTAATAAAAGGTGCGCGCCGGTTCCGTTTCGACATGTTGTGCGAAAGACTTACGCTGAAAGTTCATCAGACCATTCTTGAAGTCAACCTGAATGCTCTTGTCGGTAATGTGAACCATTACCGTTCCTTCATGCGTCCTGAGACGAAGATGGTGTGTATGGTGAAAGCATCTGCGTATGGCATAGGTGCGATTGAGACGGGAAAGACGCTTCAGGATCACGGTGTAGATTATCTGGCTGTAGCAGTGGCAGACGAAGGAGCGGATATG
The DNA here is from genome assembly GCA_017621515.1 of Bacteroidaceae bacterium. Lineage (GTDB taxonomy): Bacteria > Bacteroidota > Bacteroidia > Bacteroidales > Bacteroidaceae > RGIG8745. The sequence continues at coordinate 24,679 of JAGASY010000050.1, read as the reverse complement.
CGTAAGGCGGGTATTACAGCCAATATCATGGTCATGAATCCTGAACTTACTTCTTTTAAAATGCTTTTCGACTACCGGCTTGAGCCGGAAGTTTTCAATTTCCGGATGCTTGAGGCTCTAATACATGCCGCTGAGAAAGAAGGAGTGACGAATTTCCCTATTCATATCAAGCTTGATACGGGGATGCACCGTCTGGGATTCAATACGGAAACGGATATGCCGCGGCTTATTGAGCGTCTCTCACGTCAGTCGGCTCTTGTGCCTTGTTCTGTCTTCTCTCATTTCGTTGGCAGTGATGGCGATGAATTTGACAGCTTCTCCCGACAGCAGTTTGCACAGTACGACCGTGCCAGTCGTCAGTTGCAGGCTGCCTATAGCCACAGGATTATCCGTCATATCTGCAATTCGGCGGGAATAGAGCATTTCCCGGAATATCATTTGGACATGGTTCGTCTCGGATTGGGGCTTTATGGTATTAATTCGAGAGATAATTCTTTGATTAATAATGTGGCGACTTTGCGCACCACCATACTTCAGATTCGCGATGTGCCGGCTTGTGATACGGTGGGCTATAGCCGCCGGGGACATTTAACACGCGATAGTCGAATTGCAGCAATACCTATTGGATATGCGGACGGACTGAACCGTCGTCTTGGTAATGGCAATTGCTATTGTCTTGTGAATGGAAAGAAGGCACCGTATGTGGGCAACATCTGTATGGATGTGTGCATGATTGATGTGACAGATATTGATTGTAAGGAAGGTGATTATGCTGTGATTTTCGGCGATGAACTTCCTGTCAGTGTGCTCAGTGATGCAATAGGGACGATTCCGTATGAAATTCTTACCGGCATTTCAAGTCGTGTACAGCGTGTCTATGTACAGGAATAATCTTTCAAGATATAAGGTTGTCTCTTGATTGGGGCTTTGGGTATATTTTTGATTGAGATTTTAATCTATCTTGATAGGGACTTTGAATATAAAAAGGCTATGCCGCAAACGGAATCCTGTTTGCGGCATAGTTTTTTATAATATGTGTGTTATTTCGTTGTGTTGTGTATTTCAGACCTAAAACTATGATTATATGAATCCTGATTATGCGAACATGTCCCATGTATCTACTACCAGACGTAAGTGGGCATATTCCTCCTCAAACTGTTTGCTGAAGAAATCTTGTCCGAGATTGTTCTCAATTTGCTTACGTGTCCATAGTTTGTAAACTCCGTTCATGCTTGTTGGAATACAACCGTCATTGCAATGGATGATGAACAAATAATTGTCGGTTGTAACACCGTCTTCTGTGAACGAGTATTTCAGGCAGAAGCGGGCATCCGGGGTTTCTGCTCCAAACACTTTAGTGACGATGCGGCTCAGTCCGCGCTCCACGCTTTCACCTTTGCGAAGTGTTGTTTCAAAAGGAATGTCTGTGTAAGAGATTGTTCCGTTTGAAGTTACTTGAGGACATAACAAGATGTTCTTCCCTGAAATAAATGCCAGACGCACTTTCTGGATACGGTCACTTTTGGGAGCAATGCCCTTTTTCAACTTGGATTTGCCTAAACGGCCAATGAGTTTTGTTGAAGTATAAACCAATGCAAACACAATGAATACAACAACAGCGATGATGATTTTTCGAGTTTCACTCATGATTTTTTTTGTTAGATATTTTATACGTTTGATTTTATTTTTGCGTCATTCTTATAGGGAAACAAACACTCTATGAAAAAGTTCATGGGAGATTGATATTTTTTTTCGAAAAGAATTTGTGTGCGCAAACATGCACATTAAGCTTTACAATGAGCATTTCTTTCTGCTTTAAGAAAAAAAACAGTTAAAAGTGAAAATAAAGTAGGTTGAAAAGAACAACGTATTGGAAAAAAGCATACCTTTGCATCGGTTTTAAAAGCAATAAAAAGTTTAACAAATTAAAAGTAAAAGAAAAATGAAAAAGTTGGTATTTATGTTCGCTGCTGTAGTAGCTGTATCTTTCGCATCTTGTGGTGGTAACACTAACAACAATGACTGCTGCGCTGATTCTTGCGCTGCTGATTCTGTAGAAACAGTTGTTGTTGAGGAAGAAGTTGTTGACACAATTGCTGTTGACAGCGTTGCTGCTGATTCTGTAAAATAAGAAGAAGCTACACGGTATTAGGAAATACCTTTAAGAGAGAATTGAAACCTGCAAGACTAAATCTGGCAGGTTTTTTTGTGCCCTTACGTTGAGTGCGGACTGCTGAGTGTGAATGTTTTGTGGAGTGACAGAAAACTTTTATGGCTTTCCCGAGACAGAGTAGTTCACTGTATAGGGAAAGCCATCTTTAGTTCTTGCTTATATCCGATTCCTTTACATCCAATTCCTGATTCTTTCTCTTATGGCATTGGATTCACTTAGCATACGTATGAACTCAAGGGCGGAATGTTTGCGGTAGGCATTGCGGAGAGTGTGTATGCAACCTTCCATCTCATACTCCGGAACATTCAAAGGTACGGCATGTACTCCTTCTTCGTTGTGTATGGTGGCTTCGGAAAGAATTGTCACAAGATTACTTTCACGTATCAGTTTCAACAGGATATTCACTTCGTTCAGCTCAATTTTCACCTTGAACGTATGGTCTGTCTTTGAAAGAATCGTGTCGAAAGTATTGCGTGCCTGAAGTCCTTTTGAAGGAAGAGCCAGATTGTATTGTTCAAGTTCCGACAGGCTTACGGAATGCCTATTGGCAAGAGGATGCCTGCTGCTGACAATGGCGGAGAGATGATTGTCGAACAGAATGTGCGATTCTATTTCCTCATATCTTCTCGTCGGCTTGAATGCCAGAACAAAATCGACTTCGCGCTTTCCAAGCATTTCCATCAGTTCCTCCATCGTCTTGTAGAATATGTTCAGTTTCACCTCCGGATATTTTTTCATGAAGGTGAGCAGCGTCTCTGTCAGAATCGGACTGAAAGTGAATGTCACTCCTATGTTCAGCGTACCGGTCAGCAGACTCCGCAGGTCGCGTATGCGGTCGAAGCATGTTTCTGCCGAGCGCAATGTTTTCTGTGCATGAGGAAGAAGCTCTTCTCCGGCTTCTGTCAATGCCACGCTGTGGCTGTTGCGCTGAAACAATGGTATGTCGAGTTCGCTCTCTAACTGTCTGATTTGTTGTGACAGTGTGCTCTGTGTGATGAACAAGGCTTTTGCTGCCTCTGAAAAGTTCAGGGTCTCTGCCGTTTTAATGAAATATTTCAGTTGTCGGAGTTCCATACGTTTTTTAGTGCCGGAGTTATGTAGGTCAATATCAGATTCAAATATACAATGTTCCGGAGATTTTTAATGAATATATTCTCAAAAATAACATAAATGTACATGCAGATGAAAACCGGAAGCCGGTTGTCTGTTCATCTTGTCGCCTGAAAAGACAGTCTTTTGAATATGAAAATCGGTATAGTGGCGCCGACTACAAGACTGAAAACAATGAAAGTGCAGATTAGTCCGTTGCTTGAGAACAAGTAGAAATAATGGTTGTAGTCTGTCTCGTCCAGATTTGAGACAAGGCACAGCACAAGAGCTTCAACGGTGCGATAGGCATACATTCCCGGAATCATCGGTAGCAATGCCGGAAAGAAACAGGTTTCGGCGGGGAACTTGGCGCGAGGGGCAAACAGTACTGCCAGAATACCGACAACAAGTGAGGCCGCAAAACTTGCATATATAATATGTACACCGCCCATTGCATTGTGCATCAGAACGAACCTGACGGCATGTCCTGCAGCGGCTATCAGGGCGCAATAGAGATATGCTTTGCGCGGCGGATTGCTGATTGTGGCAAAGCCGATGGCAGCGATGGCGGCAAACAGTCCGTCTTCTGCTATTCTTATTATATAATCTGTCATAGTTGTCATTGTTAAAACCATTCTATTCCCATTAATATCTGTCCTCCGCAAAAACCTATGGACAGGCAGCCTGTCAGTATGGCTGCGTCTGCCAGACGGCAGAAAGCCATGATGTAATGTCCGTCTATCAGGTCGTTCACAGAGTTTATATAAGGTATGCCGGGTATCAGATACAGCACGCTTGTTCCCAAGGCTATGCTGGGGGTGTGGGTAGGAATGCCCGGCAGATAGCCCGCTGTTCCTATTACAGAAGAGAAGAATGCCGCACACAGGAATACAAACCTTACGTCTGTCTTGTATGCGAGAAGCACCTGCTTCAGCCTGTACCCGAACAGTGTACACATAAACACGATGAGCATGGCTGTGATGTCTCCTCCGAAAAGGCGGCAGAAAGAGGCATTCGCCAAAGATACGAGCAGGAGTACGAGCCATTCATTATAGGGCTTCACTTCTGTCTGCCTTTTCAGTTCCTCCACTGCTTCCGTAAAACCTGTCCGTCCGTCTGCTACAGCCCAGCTTAACCGGCTCAGTCGTGAGTTGACATCAAAACTGATGTTTCTGTGGCGGACACATTCGATGGTGCTGTATGAATGCTGTCCGTCCATGTTCCATACTGTGAGATGAACATGCCGGGGCATGATGGTCATCTGTACCTTCGTCTGCCATTTGTCTGCCATACGTGCCACGTTTTTTTCTATACGAATACACGTTGCGCCGCATCCCAACAGTTCCGCTGCGTATTCTGAAAGAAACTTGCATACTTCTTTGACCGAAGGCATGTCATTGTTTATGATTTCAGTCTTCATCATCTTCGGTATATTCTTCAAGTTCTTCGTCAACACTTTCCCACTCTATGAACCTGTGGTATTTTCTCTCGTTGCGTACAGTCTGCAAACGTCGCATCAGGAAAATCCATCCGAGAACCGCCACGGTCAATGCCCAAATAAAACTTCTTTCGTCCATAACTATTGCATGTTAATTGGTTTCTGCTGCAAAGGTAGATGCTTCTGTGTGCCTCCGGAAGTATCGGCAAACGGTTGTTTCGATAACTGCAATAGAAAGAAGGGTGGGAATCTTATTGGTATAAATTAGGTGTGTTCACAGACTTTTCCGATTTGACAAAATGATATTTTCGCCCAAAATGAAAATTTAACACTTCGAGCGATTTTTTTCCGAGAAGGGAGAAACGAAATTTTTGTTGTGAAGATAATATGTTGATAATCAATGCAATATAAAATTTATCAAAACACTCAAAAAAACGTGTCAGACGGAATTTCTTGATAATTTTGTGCATTCTGATAATATATTGATTACTAATATGTTACAATAAATTCTGCCATTTTTACTCTCTAACACGGCTTCAATTTCATTTACTTTTAAGTTTCAGTTCAGACGCTCTTCCAATGTCGTAGATTACACACTTCTTAACATTTCATTCGAAGCAAACTGTCTTTTTCTCCACTTCCTACTGCAATTTCCTTTTCAGCGCGCTGTTTTTATTTTTTCAGCGCACAGTGAGAGATTTTTCAGTGCGCTGTGGTTAAAAATACAGTGCGCTGCGAAGAAAAAAACAGTGCGCTGGAAATTTGAAAACTTAGTAGTTTTTTTCAAATGACTCTTCGTCGGGAATAAATAAATGTAAAAGAACTGTTCTGAAACGAAACACTATTTCACAATTCACAGAAGCTTCATGAAATGCGCATAAAACCCTCGTTCTGCGATAAAAGTTCGGATTGCTTCATTTTGAAGCGTTCCAGAGGACTTGGAATTTTAACATTTGGCAAAATCAAAAAGATAGCATTTGTGTGTAAAATCGGAATAAAAGATTTTATTTATTAGAATATTTAAACATTTTGTCAAAATTGAATACCCCTCCAAAAAACGATGTCAAAAATTTTCTTATGGGAGTCAGTATTTGCTTTTGTGAGTCGTTCTATTTTGAATTGTTTCGTACTTGTGAAATGAATTTTCAATAGCCTTGTAATTGGATAAAATGATTAAATTTGCAGAAACATGCTATTTGTAAGATTTTTTAATTTCTCCAAGGATTTTTGTTAGCCATGAAACGAGTGATTATGACATCTGTAAGGTTGATACAAATGTTACAAATTTGAAAATATATGAGACAATAATGTATGAGTGGACACGATTCTGCAAGTCATGGTTACATTTGTGTAAGTGAGGATTAGGGATATTCCATAATTTTGCAGACATAAGTTCAACTTGTAATAACGGTTATTTATGTCAAAACAAATGTTCATCAAAAGAATGGCATGTATGGCTTTTGCTGCATTCGCGCTTGGAACTACAAATGTGAATGCCGTGAACCTTTTTGAGCCTGAAGAATCAGGGTTCTGCAATCCTGTGATATGGGCAGACGTTCCGGACCCGGACGTTATTCGTGTGGGAGAAGATTTCTACATGGTGAGTACAACCATGCATCTGATGCCGGGATGTCCGGTGATGCGTTCCCGCGATCTTGTGAATTGGGAAACGATAGGTTATGTTTTCGATAAGCTGGAAGATACTCCGCGCTATGATATGGAAGGAGGTACGGTGTATGGTAAAGGTCAGTGGGCGACATCTATTCGCTATCGCAATGGACGTTTTTATGTACTCTTCTCGCCGAATGACGAGCCGTATAAATCCTATATATATACTACGGAAAATCCGGCGGGCAAATGGACATTGTTGTGCCGTACCAATCATTTTCATGATTCGTCACTCTTTTTCGATGATGATGGAAGAGTTTTCGTGTTTAGCGGCAGCGGCAACATTTTCCTCACAGAACTGAAACCAGACCTTACGGGAGTGCTTCCCGGAGGGATTGACAAGGTTGTGATACATCCTGATTCTTCCGAAACAGGGTTGCATGAAGGAAGCCGTGTAATCAAACATAATGGAAAATATTATGCCTTTATTATTTCTTGGCCTGCCGGCAAACCGCGCCGCCAGTTGTGTTACCGTGCAGACCATATTGAAGGCCCGTATGAGAAATGTGTCGTGCTTGAATCCGAGTTCGGAGGTTTCCCATACGTGGGACAGGGCTGTCTTGTGGATGATTCGGACGGAAACTGGTGGGGCATGATTTTTCAGGATAGAGGCGGTGTAGGGCGCATTCTTACACTGAGCCCTTGTACATGGACTGATGGCTGGCCGATGCTTGGCGATTCCGATGGCAAAGTCCCGTTGAATGTGGCAAAAAAGCTCTGTCCGCTTGAGAATGCCGCAATCAGTTCTTCTGATGAATTTGAAGATGGCAAGATGTCGGTGCTTTGGCAATGGAATCATAATCCGATACCCGAAGGATGGTCGCTCACCGAGCATCCGGGTGAGTTGCGGTTGACAAACATGAAAGTGTGTGACAATCTTTTTGAAGCTCGCAACACCCTTTCTCAGCGTATGGAGGGACCTTACGGCGATGCTTCTGTGAAAATCAATGTGGCAAACATGAATCCCGGTGACATTGCGGGCTTTGCGGCATTTAACGGTGACACCGGACTTGTCTCTGTGGAGGCAGAAGACGGAGAAAAGTGGATTGTGGCACGCACCACATCTGTCTCTCTTGAACCGAAAAAGCACAGGGTTGTCGAAGTGAATGATGTTGAGACAGAAAGGATTGCATTGAACACCGATGACATTTATTTCAGAATTACGACTGATTTCACACCGGGACAAGACATGGCAGAGTTCTATTACAGTACGGACGGACACGACTGGCAGAAGATAGGAAAGCCTTTCAAGATGATTTTCGATTACAGACGTTTCTTTATGGGCACGCGTTTCGCTATTTTCAATTATGCCACCAAGACACCCGGAGGTACGGTTGGGATAGATTGGTTTCATGTAAAGACCCTGCAGTCGCCGGATAGAAATCGCTAACCGGTACTATGGATAAGTAACGGAAGACCGTATAAGAACACATTATAATAAATTATATATTACCAGATGAAAACAAAAGTATCATTATTTTCAGGCTTGGCAATTGCTGCATTCGCTTCATTGGTATCTTGCCAGCAGTATAACAGAGTCGATATCGACTTGTCACAGAAAGGGGCTGATGTCGATAAAAGTATGTACGGACTCTTTTTTGAGGAAATAAATCATGCCGGAGACGGAGGGCTGTATGCAGAGTTAATACAGAACCGTGGTTTCGAAGAACATGTCGTTCCCGGAGGAATGACCTATCGTGACGGAAAAGCTTATGCTCCGCGTTCAGCCAATTACTATGGTCTGGACACTGTTGAAGCGTGGGTTCCGTGGGATATTGAAGCAAAGAAGATGCAGGGATGGCAGATAAAGTCATCTGATGTCACATACGATGTTGTAATTCCCCAACATCCTCTGCATGAAAACACATCCCATGCTTTAAGTCTGACCATCAATAAAATAGCCTCAGGAGAAACACCGTCGCTCATAAATACCGGATATTGGGGGATGAGTGTGAAGAAAGGCGAGAAATATAATCTCCGGTTCTATCTGCTTTCTTCTGATTATAGTGGTGATGTAACTGCCTCAATATTCGATTCAGAGAGTGGTCGGAAAGTTTCGGAAGTAGCTTTTGATGTCAATTCCGATGGAAAATGGAATGAATATACGGCAACGATGATTCCTGAAGACGACTTGGAACATGCTAATTTCAGCCTGTCATTCAATAATAAAGGAACATTGTTGGTAGATTATGTCTCGCTTTTCCCGCACAACACTTTCAAAAATCGCCCTAACGGTCTGCGCCCTGATATAGCTCAGATGTTGAGCGAGCTTCATCCGGCATTCCTGCGCTGGCCGGGAGGATGCATTGTCGAAGGAATCACTCTTGGCAACAGGGTGAATTGGAAGGAGACATTGGGCGATCCGATGACTCGTCCCGGACAGTTTAGTCTGTGGGGCTACCGCAATACGTATGGTTTCGGTTATCATGAATTTCTTCAGTTCTGTGAAGATCTCGGGATGGATGCCATGTTTGTAGCCAATGCGGGACTCTCATGCAGCATCCGTAACGGCGATTATGTCAGCGGAGAAAAAGCACTTCAGCCGTTCTTGCAAGACATTGAAGATGCTATAGAGTATGCCACAGGTGACACCACTACGACATGGGGTGCAAAGCGAGCAGCCAATGGACATCCGGAACCGTTTGTCCTGAAATATGTTGAGATTGGTAATGAAAACGGTACTGACAGATATGTAGATAACTATAATTATCTGTATGCCAAACTGAAGGAGAAGCATCCTGAAATCACATTCATCAATACGCTTGCATGGTGGTTTGACGAAATAAACCGTGTAGAACATCTGGAAATGATTGACCCTCATTGGTATGAGACTCCAGACTATTTCTATAAGTCCAATACACTTTTTGACAGTGTTCCCCGAGGCAAATATGATATTTATGTCGGTGAGTATGCCTGCAACAACGGAGTCGGTTCTGGCAATATGAATGCAACTCTCAGTGAGGCTGCCTTTATGATGGGTATGGAGCGTAACTCCGATGTGGTGAAGATGACTTCCTATGCGCCTCTGCTCACTAATGTCAATGCACCGAACTGGCATTGTAATCTCATCTGGTTCGACAGGTCGAGAGTGGCAGGACGAGCTTCTTATTATCTTCAGAAGATGTTTGCTGATAATCGTCCGGACTATAATGTCTCCATTTCTCCGACTGTCGGAACTCCTGTTAAGCAGCTTGTTGAGCCGGGAACATTCGGTGTCGGCTCATGGAATACACAGGTTGAGTATAAGGATTTCACTGTTTCTTCGGGCGACAAGACTACTTCAATCTCTATGGATAAGGTGGTCGAGTTCATGGGTGAATGGCAGAAAAATGACGGAACATTGGCTCAAACTTCTGCGCAGAGTCCTACAATGGCGGTGTTTGGCGATTTTAATGAATCTGATTACACTGTTCGGTTTAAGGCGCGCAAGACATCTGGAAAAGAAGGCTTTGTCTTCTATTTCGGTCTTACATCTGAAGGAAAGAAGGGATATGCCTTCAATGTCGGTGGATGGAACAACACGTCAACTAATCTCCAGAGTGTGGTGGACAGAAACCTCTCGGGAGCAGATTCTAAGGCTGTGCCGTTCACAGTGGAGTCCGGTAAATGGTATGATGTTGAAATCAAGGTTTCTCCTGACATGACCTCGCTTAAGATGGACGGAAAGGAAGTCATTTCATGGGGCGGACAGGAGATGCCGCAGCAGTTCTTCCTTGCTGGCTACGACAAAAATGCCGGAGAAGCTGTAATAAAAGCGGTCAATGCTTCTTCTTCGTCTTATCCTGCTGAGTTCAATCTTGCTGGAGCCTCAGAAGTTTCACGAAGTGGAACAATCACGACTCTGAAGTCGGAAAGTCTTGATGATGAAAATTCACTTGACGAACCTTTCAAGATTGCTCCGGAAACAAAATCCTTCGATGGTTTCTCTTCTCAGTTTAAGTATGATTTGCCGCCGTATTCTGTTGTGGTGATGCGAGTTAAGGTGAAACTTGATTAGGCTGTTGGAAGTTTGTTATAGGACGTATTTCATGCTTTAATTAGGTGTATTCCGTGTTTTTAAGTGCATAGACCTATTAAAGCATGGAATATGCCTATAAAAAAGCCTCCATAACAAAATTTTTTATATATACTTTTTAACAAAATTATTTTCTGACAAAAAGATAGTATATTTGGCAAATAAAAATCTATAAGATGATTATTTTAGCGAAATACTATCTTTTTGATTTCGTTAAATGTTAAAATCTCAAGCCCTCTGGAACGCTTCAAAATGAAGTAATTTGAACTTTTGTCGCAGAACGAGGGTTTTATGCGCATTTCGTGAAGCCTTCAAGAATTGTAAAATAGTGTTTCATTTTGGAATGCTTCTTTCACATTTATTTATCTCCGGCGAAGAGTATTTGAAAAAAAAGTACTAAGTTCTCAAATTTTCAGCGCACTGTTTTTTTCTTCACAGCGCACTGCAATTTTCTTTGCAGCGCAGTAGAAATTCTCTCACTGTGCGCTGAAAAAATAAAAACAGTGCGCTGAAAATAAAAAAACATTAGGAAGCGGAGAAAAAGACAGCGGAGTTCGGCTGAAATGTTAAGATGTGTATAATTCGTGGTGTTTGAAGTGTCTCCAAACAGAAACTTAAAAGTGAGTGGGTTTGAAGTGAATTTTGAGGACAAAAATGACGTGTTTTGTTGTAATGTGTTAGTAATCAATAGATTATCGGAATGCTCGAAAATCTCGAAAAATTGCGTCCGGCGCGTTTTTTTGAGCGCTTTGAAAAATTTTGTATTTTATTGATAGTCAGATACTTATATTTTAACTGAATTTTTCGTCTCTTCGTCCTCGACAAAAAATCAGTTCAAGTGTTAAATTTTCAATTTGGGTGAAAATATCATTTTGATATTTGAAAAGTCGCGCTTTGGACGGTATTTCAAGCTTGTTGAAGGCTGTTATTTTGCAAATGCCGATAGTCTGTTGAGTACATCTCGAATTTGTTGCGTTTTTAATCATCCCCTACACAAAATCAGCTGATTAGTGCGCAATGTTACAAAAATGAAAGTAAATGAGACATAATTTATATTGCGGGTTACAAATGAGCAAGTAATGGAAAGGCTTGTGAAGTGTGCTTGTATAGTAATTCATTATTTTTGCATAAAATTTTTAAGCTTAATTTATGAACATGAAAAAGAGATTCACACATGCATTATTTGCAGCCGTTGCAGTTCCGGTGTTGACAAGTTGTCTGTCAGGAAATGCCACAAAGGAGATTGATCCGCAGAGTTCAGTTGCTATATTCGATTGCTTCAATTATGTGGGCAATGATTCGATTTACAATGCGAATCCATTGCCTGACGAAAGTTCGTTCTACAATCCTATTCTTGCCGGATGGTATTCCGATCCGTCAGTCTGTACAAATGGTGAGGGAGACTATTTCCTTGTGACATCTACGTTTACTTTCTTTCCGGGTGTGCCGTTGTTTCATAGCCGGGACCTTGTCAACTGGAAACAGGTGGGACATGTTCTCAGTCGCCCTTCACAGTTGCGCAACATGGAGAAGCAGAATGTCAGTGGAGGTATTTTCGCTCCGGCTATTGCCTACAATCCTTCGAACAAGACTTATTATATGATAACGACCAATGTGGGCGACGGAAATTTCTTTGTCAAGACCGAAGACCCGTTTGGTGAGTGGAGCGACCCTATTAAACTTCCGGAAGTGGTGGGCATTGACCCTGCGTTCTTTTTCGATGAAGACGGCAAGGCCTATATCGTCAACAACGATGATGCTCCAGACGGTAAGCCTGAATATCCCGGACATCGTACTGTCAGGGTGGTGGAATTTGACACCACTACCGATAAGTGTGTCGGTGAACGTAAAATTGTGGTCAACAAAGGCTGTCGTCCAGAAGAGAAACCTATCTGGTGTGAAGGCCCTCATATCTATAAAGAGAATGGAAAGTATTATCTCATGACTGCCGAAGGAGGTACCGGAGGTTGGCATAGTGAAGTCATCTATCGTGGTGACACACCGTTTGGACCGTATGTCCCATACGAGGGAAATCCTATTCTCACTCAGCGTACACTTGACAGCCACCGTCCGAATCCGGTGACATGTGCCGGTCATGCCGATATCGTAAAGACTCCGGAGGGCGACTGGTGGGGAGTCTTTCTGGCTGTGCGCCCTGTGGCAAATGACAAGGAGAATCTCGGTCGGGAAACTTTCTTGATGCCTGTGAAATGGACGGAAGACGGATGGCCGTATTTCTTGCGTGAGGGCGAGCTTGTGCCTTTTGTTGTCAGCAAGCCAGGAGTGAAAAGAGAAGAATGTGTGACATTCGGCAATTATACCCGTGTGGAGGAATTCAACGACTCTACATTGGGTATGGAATGGATGACACTCCGCGGACCTGTTACAGACTATTATTCGCTCACGAAGAATCCGGGTTTTCTTACTTTGGAGTGTGCGGATGTGAAATCGAGCGAGAAAGCACCGCTTCCGTTTGTTTGCCGGAGAATCAATCATCACTGTTTCGATGCTTCAACCAAACTGACATTCTTTCCTGAAAATAATAACCAGAGTGCCGGAATCCTGTTGCTGAAGGATGAAGCCCATCAGTATTACCTTGCAAGAACCAGAAAAGGGGATGCCCACTTTGTTGAGGTACGTAAAGTGTCGGATACAGGCATTTCGGTATTGGGAGCGAAAGAAGTGGATTCATCGCTTAACACCGTTGTGCTCAAGGTGAAAGGCGACGGACTGGAATATGCTTTCATGTATTCCGTTGATGGTGGAAATTCATGGGAAACAGTGGCAGAGGGAGTCGATGCCGGCTTCACATCCACAGCAGAAGCCGGAGGATTCACCGGGACTGTGGTAGGAGTTTATGCTTCTGGTGCAGAATAAGGTTGTCTCCGACAAATATTAAGATTCTATAGAGCTGTATTTGATAAAAATAAATAAAAGATTAGATGAATAAAAAGTGTTTATATATCGCCATGCTGATGCAGATGGCAGGTTTGTCTGCAAAGGCCGACAATCCGGTGATTCAGACTTGTTTTACTACTGATCCTGCACCGTTGGTGTATGGAGACCGGATTTACTTATATGTCGGACATGACGAAAATAAAGCGGATTTCTTCTGGATGCAGGAATGGAGGGTCTATTCCTCTGACGATATGGTCAACTGGACTGATCATGGTTCGTCGCTTGCGCTTGAAGATTTTTCATGGGCGGACGACCGCGCATGGGCATCGCAGTGCATTGAGCGTAACGGCAAATTCTATTTGTATGTGTGCGCTCATTCAAAACTCAGCGGGGCAATGGCAATAGGTGTTGCTGTGGGTGATTCTCCGGTAGGTCCGTTTAAGGATGCAATAGGGAAACCGCTTGCCGACGGAAATTGGGATTATATCGACCCTACGGTTTTTGTGGATGATGACGGTCAGGCATATCTTTATTGGGGAAATCCTGAAATATATTATGTCAAGCTCAATGAAGATATGGTCTCATATTCCGGAGAAGTTCAGGTGATAGAGCAGACAGTGGAAGGGTTCGGTGCTCCGGGTCCAAAAGTAAGACAAGAAGGGGTGAAATATAAAGATAATTACACAGAAGGACCTTGGGCATATAAGCGCAACGGTAAGTACTATTTGCTTTATGCCGCTGGCGGTGTTCCGGAGCATATCGCTTATTCAATGAGTGATTCTCCTACTGGTCCGTGGACTTATATGGGAGAGATTATGCCTCTTACTGACACAGGTTCCTTTACCAACCACTGTGGTGTGGTTGACTATAAAGGCAATTCATATTTCTTCTATCACACAGGAAAACTTCCGGGAGGAGGAGGTTTCGGACGCAGTGCAGCAGTAGAGCAGTTTGAATATAATGCAGACGGAACCATTCCTGTCATAATGCCTACGGAAAAAGGTGCTCCGGCAGTGGGGTGTCTGAATCCTTATGGAAGGGTAGAGGCAGAGACAATGGCATGGTCAGAAGGTGTGACGACAGAACCTAATGCAAAGACCGGAGTCTATGTGGCTGATATTCACAACGGAGATTTCATTAAATTGGCAAATGTTGATTTCAAGAGCGGAAGTCCTAAGAAATTCGGTGCTTCTGTGGCAAGTGCCTTGCGCGGAGGCACGATTGAGGTGAGACTCGATGGCAAGGAAGGTCCGCTTGTGGCTTGTCTGGAAGTGTCGGGCACTGGAGGATGGGAAAAATGGAAATATCTGGAGACTCCGGTGTTGACAGAGGTGTCAGGCATACACGATGTCTATTTCCTTTTCAAGGGACGTCTGGGCCCCAAGCTTTTTAATGTGGATTATTGGAAGTTCAAATAGAATAAAGAATAAGTTATGAGAATATTGCTGATTTTTGCAGTCGGAATAATGGCAATAGTAGGAGGAATATCTTCTGCTTTTGCCGTTCCGAATCCGGATTTCCATATTTATCTTTGCATAGGGCAGTCTAATATGGAGGGAAATGCAGCTGTTGAGGCAGTTGATTTTCAGGGAGTGTCTGACCGATTCATGGTGATGGCAACAACAGACTTCTCCGAACCTGTACGATATACTGGTGAATGGTATGCGGCAAAGCCTCCTTTGGTCAGAGAAAACACAGGTCTTACACTGATGGACTATTTTGGGCGGACAATGATAGATAATCTGCCGGAGAATATAAAAGTCGGTGTGGTTCCTGTGGCGATAGGTGGATGTAGAATCGAACATCTGGATAAGGACTTCGACCCTGCAAGTTTGGTGTCGGAAGCTGAATGGTTCAGAAACTTTATGCATGCTTACGAAGACCGTCCTTTTCAACGGCTGATTGCTTGCGCGAAGAAGGCACAAAAGGAAGGTGTCATAAAAGGAATACTGCTCCATCAGGGAGAATCGAACAACGGAGACCGTGAGTGGTGTGCGAAAGTCAAGAAAGTCTATGACGACATTCTTGCAGAACTTGGACTGGAACCGGAATCAGTGCCACTGCTGGCGGGAGAAGTGGTTTCTTCGGAGCAGGGTGGCGTTTGCGGAGACATGAATGCCATTATCCGCACCCTTCCTGAAACATTGCCGGTGGCGCATGTGATTTCTTCCGCAGAACTTCCGCAGCGCGGGGACGGACTGCATTTCACAGCACAAGCTTACCGCATTCTTGGTTGCAGATATGCCGTGGAGATGCTGGCTCTCATGGGAATCAATAATCCCAAAGTGGAACATAGTGAGGAACTAATAAAAAAATAGGTGAAAATGGAATCAACATTAACTGCCGGGAGAACGGCTGAACAGAAAGGTTTCTACAAACTTTCGATGTTGCAGTGTGTGGGATTCGGTTCTGGCGACCTTGCCCAGAATCTGATTTACCAAACTGTCAGCATGTATCTTCTCTTCTTTTATACAAATGTCTATGGACTTGACCCTGCCGTGGCGGCGGTGATGTTTCTGGTTGTGCGTGTCATCGATGTAATCTGGGACCCTTTGGTGGGAACTTTCGTTGACAAACATGAGCCGGCATTTGGTAAATACCGTTCTTATCTTGTGTTGGGAGGTGTGCCTCTCACAGCATTCGCCGTACTTTGTTTCTGGAATGGTTTTTCAGGTTCTTTGCTTTATGCCTATATCACTTATGTCGGGCTGTCGATGTGCTACACACTTGTCAATGTGCCATACGGGGCTTTGAATGCCTCACTTACACGCGATACGGCTGAAATCACCAAACTTACCTCCGTGCGTATGTTCATGGCGAATGTGGGAGGACTGGCTGTAGGAATGGGCATTCCTATTGTTTTGAAGTTTTTTGACCCTGTTAAGGCTGACGAAATGTCGTCGAGCGATACAGCATGGCTTTTGACTATGGCTTTGTATGGCGGAGTAGGACTGCTGCTGCTCTTTTTCTGTTTCTCTCAGTGCCGTGAACGCGTGGTGATGGACAGGAAAGCTACGGAAAATGTCAGAATCTCCGACCTTTGGATGGAGTTTGTTCATAATCGTCCGTTGCGCATTCTTGCATTCTTCTTTATCACTGCATTTGCCATGATGGCGATAGGAAATGCTGCCGGAACCTATTATATCAATTATAATCTGCATGGAAGTGCTGGAGAACTTTCCATCTTCATGGGGCTTGGTTCGATTCCTGCATTTATCTTTATGCCGATGATTCCTTCCATTAAGAAGGCGGTAGGTAAAAAAGGCATGTTCTATATCTTTATCATCATAGCGATAGTAGGTATGGCAATGCTCTACACTGTTTCGATGGTTGATTCACTCAAGTCACAAATGTGGATAGTCTATGTCGCACAGTTTGTGAAGTCAACAGGAGTCATCGTAGCTACCGGATATATGTGGGCATTGGTACCGGAGGTCATTTCTTTTGGAGAATACACACATGGGCGACGCATTGCCGGAATTGTCAATGCCTTGACCGGAATATTCTACAAGGCTGGTATGGCTTTGGGTGGGGTAGTTCCCGGATTGGTGCTTGCTTTTGTCGGATTCAATAAAGACCTTTCCGAACAGACTCCGTTTGCAGAGCAAGGTATCTTGTGGCTTGTTGCCGTCATTCCTGCTGTGCTGCTTGTATTGGCGATGTACATAATCTCCCGCTATGAACTTGAAGATGATGTAATTGACGATATCAATCGTCAGATAGAGGCGCGTCACAAAGACTGACGGAATGATAAAGACGATAAAGAAACAATTTAATATAAAACGACATGATGAAAACAACATTATTAGGTTTCACTCTTCTGACGCTTGTCACCGGAGCCTGTGTTTCCGCCAATGACCATTCTTCCGCAACGGTCAAGGAACACTTTAAGAACGATTTCCTTATAGGTGCGGCTATTCCTGTGCCGCATGTCAACGGTCTTGATCCGCAAGCCGATTCTGTAGTGAGCCTTCATTTTAATTCTGTTGTGGCGGAAAACTGTATGAAGTGTGAGCGCATACACCCTGAATCCGACCGCTATTTTTGGGATGACGCTGATGCGTTTGTGAAATATGGTGAGGATAGAGGTATGGCAGTTATAGGACATTGCCTTGTTTGGCATTCACAACTTGCACCTTGGTTCCCATACGATGAAAATGGTGATTATGTGAGTGCCGATGTCTTTAAAGAACGTCTGAAAGAACATATTTACACTGTTGTCGGACGTTACAAAGGACGGATTCATGGCTGGGATGTGGTCAACGAAGCGATTGAAGATGACGGAAGTTATCGCCACTCGCCTTTCTACGACATCTTAGGAGAGGAATTTATTCCTTTGGCATTCCAGTATGCTCACGAAGCAGACCCTGATGCCGAGTTGTATCTCAATGACTATTCGATGGCACTTCCTGCCAAACGTGACGCATATCTGCGCATTATCGGAGAACTGAAGAAGCGTGGTTTGCGTATTGACGGAATGGGAATGCAGAGCCACATCGGACTCGACTATCCTGATTTGGCAGAATATGAAAAGACGATAGTAGCACTTGGTAAAGCCGGTGTGGATGTTATGGTGACAGAACTCGACATGACAGCTCTGCCGACTGTGCAGTTCGGAGCGAATGTGAGTGACAGCATTAAATCCAAAGACAGCAAGAACCCATATACGGACGGTCTTCCTGAAGAGGTGTTGAAGAAATGGAATGCCCGTATGGCTGACGTATTCCAGCTTTACAAGAAGCATTCCGACATAATTTCAAGGGTGACTTTCTGGGGCACTCATGATGGCATGTCATGGCGCAATGACTGGCCGGTAAGAGGACGTACAGATTATCCTCTTCTCTTTGACCGCGATTATAAAATGAAGGGCTTCATGACTGCTGAACTGGCGAGCGAAGAGGTTAAGAAATGAAAGACAAATAATGAAACTGATAAAGATATACGACCAATGAAACCGCTTAAAACACCAAAACGATACCTTTTTCCGGACGATTACATGGCTGACCCGAGTGTGCATGTCTTCAACGGAAAAATCTATATTTATCCTTCGCATGACATAGAATTGGACAATGTGGAGAATGACAACGGCGACTGTTATGTTATGGAGGATATGCATGTACTTTCCATTGACGGAAATCCGATGACGGGAACTGTGACCGACCATGGGAAATCTTTCGACATGAAAGACGTACTTTGGGGAGGACGTCAGCTTTGGGACTGCGACTGTGCTGAGAAAGATGGAAAATACTATCTTTATTTTCCTTTGAAAGACAAAAATGATGTGTTCCGCATCGGCGTGGCAATTGCCGATTGTCCGGAAGGCCCGTTCAGAGCCGAGCCGGATCCGATACGCGGCAGCTACTCGATGGATATATGTGTGTTGAAGGATAACGGTGACTACTATCTTTACTTTGGCGGTCTCTGGGGCGGACAGCTTCAGCGTTACCGAGACAATAAGGCTCTTGAATCTGCCGAACTTCCGGAAGGGGACGAACCGTCGCTTCCAAGCCGGTGTGTGAAACTCAGCAAGGATATGCTCCAGTTTGCGGAAGAGCCAAGACCGATAGTCGTCACTGACGAATCCGGCAACCCGCTGAAGGCTAATGACCCTCATCGCTTTTTTGAAGCTTCTTGGGTACATAAGTATAATGGGAAATATTATTTCTCGTATTCCACAGGCGATACCCATCTGCTCTGTTATGCGGTGGGGGATAATCCATACGGTCCGTTTGTTTATAAAGGAGAGATTCTCACTCCTGTGGTAGGCTGGACTACCCACCATTCCATTGTGGAATATGGGGGAAAATGGTATCTTTTCCATCATGACAGTGCTCCGTCAGGAGGCAAGTCTTGGCTTCGCAGCCTCAAGGTATGTGAACTCACGTATGACGATGAAGGCAATATCCTTACGATAGACGGACAGGACTGATTGTCTGACACTGTTTTTCTTATCGTCATTCTGCTTCCAATGTTCCCAGCAAATGGGGTGTTGGGCTTTCGATTCTCCCGCAGTGGAGAAGTCATTGCCCGGCATGGGAAGCAGAATGGCGATTTTTTTTTGAGGAAAAGGCGAAAACTGTCTGTGAAAACAGGGTGCAGTGGTGGCGGCAAAGTCTGCCCGATACAATCGTATAGACAGTCTGAGTTGTGTCGATACAAAAGTGTAATTTTTGCCTCACTGTTATCTTCTGTTTTTTTAGTCCCATAAAATTTTTTTTGACATCGTTTTTTAGGGATATGTTCTGTTTTGATAAAATGATGACGATTGGGTGTTTTTAATTTACTTATTTATGTAATTGCTGTAAAATTCCTGTCTTTTTGATTTTGTCAAATGTTAAAATTCCAAGTCCTCTGGAACGCTTCAAAATGAGGTGCGTCGAACTTTTCTCGAAAAATGGGGATTCTACGCATATTTTCAAAAGCCTTCGAGAATTGTGAAATAGTGTTTCGTTTCGGAGCGGTTCTTTTATATTCATTTATTCATAGTGAAGACTTTTCAGAAAAAATGTACTAAGTTCTCAAATTTTCAGCGCACAGTTTTTTTCTTCGCAGCGCACTGGAATTTTAAGCACAGCGCACTGGAATTTCTTCCACTGTGCGCTGGAAATAAAATTGCAGTGCGCTGAAAATAAAAAAAACACAAGGAAGCGGAGAAAAAGACTGTTTGCTTCGACTGAAATGTTAAGAAGTGTATAATTCTCTGCTTCGTAAGAGTATCTGAACAAAAACTTAAAAGTGAGTAGATTTGAAGTGGCACTTGAGGAGGAAAATGGTTACTTCGTGTGTAATATGTTAATAATCAATTGATTATTGAAATATTCAAAATATTTGAAAAATTGCCTCCGATGCGTTTTTTTGAGTGTTTTTAGGATTTTTATATTTGCTTGATTATCAAGATTTTATCTTTTAACTGATTTCTTTATCTCTTCCTCCTCGACAAAAAATCGCTCGAAGTGTTAAATTTACATTTTGGGCGAAAATATCATTTTGTCAAATTAAAAAACGGCATTTTAGCGTGCTTTTGCCATTTATATGGATGTATTTAACAGACACCTCTGCTTAACGAACTGGAGGAGTCTGTGAGTACACCTACTGAATGCACCCATTTAGACAAAAAGAGCTTGTTAAATGTGCCTGCTTAAAACATAGAACATACCACTTAAAGAAACAAGAAAACCAAAGAATATCCGCATAAATTGGTTCAACCTTTAATCTTCGATGGTAGAAAATTAGGTAAACATTACATAAAAGGATGAAAATTTCTCCTATTTTTCCTTGTTTTTACCCCGTATGAGGATGAATTATCGTTCAATTAGGTTGAATTATGATTCATCATGCCTTTTTTAGACTTACACGGTTTATATTTCCGCTATAATATTTATGTGGTATAATAAATTTGCAGTGTCTCTGATGACAACATGTAAATGGTAGGTCGAAAAACAGTCGGAGACAATGTTCAATTTATAATATTTCAGCGAATGGAGCAAGGTATAAAACAATTTAATGTAGCTGAACATAAGTCTGTCTCGAAAAGATGGGTTATGGGGTGTATGTTTGCTTTGGCTTTTCATGCGACACAATATGCACAAGAAAGAAAAGTTGAGGTTATGCCCACTTTGTCTGTATCGATGAAGCTTGATGCACCTATAGACATGCATCTGACGGATGCGGAGTTGCCTATATCCGAAGGGGTGCAGGTGGATTTGAAGTCTGAAGACTCGTGGGTGTTCTTTGATAATATGAAGCCGAATGAAGTTCTTGGTAAGTTGCATAATAATATTTTGATTGACGGGAAACCGTTGAATTTGGACACGAATGCGCGTCTGGCGATTTATCGTCAGGGCGCAATCGTGATTCCTCACTCGCCGGACTATTGTCCGCTTACAACTTTTACGGAACCGGAATTTAAGGGGAAGAGAGAGCAATATCAGTGCAATAAGTTCTACACCAATGCTGCTCCGGAAGATGCTCCGGAAAGACTGGTGGTTTCTTTGCAGAATGACAACAGCATACGTTCATTCCGTCTCAAGCGGGGATATATGGCCACTCTTGCTAATGATGCGGATGGAATGGGCTACAGCCGGGTATTTATTGCAGATACGGCAGATATTGAACTGCCCGAACTGCCTTTGCTGCTTGATGAGAAAGTGTCATACATCCGTGTGATGCGTTGGCAGTATGTGTCAAAGAAGGGCTGGGCCGGTTCTGTCTGGAAATCTATGCCTGAAGGATTGAAGTATGTGGGCGAACAGAGTGACTTCACCAACAGCACATGGTATTACAACTGGGGCACATCAGCTGAGTCAACAACCAATCCCAATGCCAAAGGAAAAAGCTATAATCAGGAGTTCGTGCCGGAAAAATGGGGTGCGGGTGGTGATTTCTCTAAGTTGTATAAGATTGAAGAAGTCACCCATCTCATGGGCTATAACGAACCGGATCATAAGGAACAGTCGAATGTCAGCGTGGAAAAGGCGATAGAAGAGTGGCCTGTACTCCAACGCACAGGACTTCGGCTCGGCTCTCCTGCAACGACAGATTTCAATTGGTTGTATAATTTCATGTCGGAAGCCAAGAAGCGGAACTATCGTGTGGATTATGTGGTGGTTCATGCCTATTGGGGAGGACTTAGTGGTACGGAATGGTATGAGAAACTGAAGGAAGTGCATGAACGGACAGGGCGACCTATATGGATAAAGGAATGGAACAACGGTGCGAACTGGACACATGAAGGTTGGCCATCCGGTACTGAGGCGCAACAGCAGAAGCAGTTGCGCGACTTGAAGGAGATACTGACGGTGATGGATACAGCCAGCTTCGTTGAGCGTTATTCGATATATAACTGGGTGGAAGATAAGCGTGCCATCATTCTGCCGAATGCCACACTTTCTCCTGCCGGTAAATATTATAAGGAGAATAATCCTGCATATTTCTTTTCTCACGAGAAAGAGGTCGTTCCGGTATGGACGGTGCGCACAGCTCCTTCGCTTTCGTACTGCGGTATTACAGAAGAAGGAGAAGTGTTGTTGGAGTGGAAAGATGGGAACATAGAGCTGATAGACCATTATATGGTGGAATTTTCCCGGACATCCGATTTCTCTGCTCCTGTCATTGCGGCAATGGTCAATACGACGGATTTTATAGGGAAGTCTTCTGTGGAATATGCAGTGCCCATGTTGGATGCAGCAGAAGAAGGATGCTTTTATCGCGTTAGGGCTGTACCACTCATCGGCAGTGAGAAAATCTCGAATGCGGTGAAGGTGGGCAGAGCAGCCAATGAGGCAAACAAGATATTTTTTGATGAGACCTGCATTACGGAAAATTGGGCACCGATGGTATTCGGTGAGCGTTATGTTGCCTCTCCCATCCCAGTACTCGGTATTTCTACTTACCGTAACAAGATGCCTCTCAGTACCAGAATCAAAGGGGTGATGCCGCAATCTTTCGATTTTAGACTTACGACTTGGGATTATCAGCTTTCACCTTCGTTTGTCAACCCGGACACTGTGGCGGCTATGATATTTCCTGTAATGAAAGCTGAGGCGGACATTCTTGATTGGAATGGAGTGAAGGCTCAAGTAGCAGTTGTGGAGAATGTCGGCAGACAATGGAAAAAAGTTTTGTTTGGTAAAAGGTTTGATGTTGTACCTGTTGTGATTCCATGTCAGATAACGGATAATTGTTCTTCTGCCGCTTCGGTCAGAGTGAGGAATGTCACAGAAGAAGGATTTGAAGTGTGTCTGAGATATGAAGGAGCCGGCAAAGGAACTGAGGGTGAAGAACCGCAAACTGAAAATGTGTCCTATCTTGCTGTGACTCCGGGTGCAGGAACTGTGGAAGGAAAGAAAGTCTTGGTGGGACAGACACCCGATGCTGTGGTGGGTGATAATCTTCTCGGAGGATATGAAATTGATTATTCTGCAGCAGGTTTCACTTCGGTGCCGTTGTTGTTCGGAGCCATGCAGACGGAAGAAGACACCATCACATCGACTCTTAGAGCGAAAAGCAGAAATAATGCTTCTGCTGTCATATTTAAGGACAGAGAGAAATCCGTGGCACATGAACGTGTGAAACCGGAAAGAGTGGGATGGATGACGATAGAGAGAAATGCTTCCGGAGAAACGGACGGAATTACAGCTTTGGAGTCTGGTGCTCGCAGACTGTCGTATAATTCGCATAGTCAAAGTGTCATTTCCAATGATAATGGGCAAAAAATGTCATACGTGGCGGTTTTTGACTTGCAGGGGAGAATTGTAGCGTCTGCTCACGATGTTGTCAGCCTCTCTCTTGCATCTTTGCCCAAAGGAGGTTATGTGGTAAGAGCTGACGAATATGATTCACTCAAGATTATTAAGTGAAGTGATTGAAAGTTAAGTTGAAAAGATAAGTGAAAATGTGTTAGTTGTCAAATTGTTGTGTTTCAGGTTGCGAGGTTTGGGCTTGTATGACAAGCCCATAACCTCTGACCTGAAAAAATCTTAGACAAAACACTATTCTTTTTTAAGGAAAATATCTTACTTTTATACTCGGAAAAACGATATAATTTAAATACTAATTGTTAAACAAAATCTTATGAAGAAAAAAGTATTGAGAATTTCAACTTTGTCCATGATACTTGGATTTAGTTGTATGCAGGCTTTTTCTTTAGCTCCGAATCCTGATGCAGGTGAACCTGTTGTGGTGCGTCTCGGTATGATTCGCAGTGCCTCTTTGAGTAAAGAGGCTTCTCAACAGACACCGGTTATGGAACTCAACGGAACTGGTAAAAGTGAGACTTTAACTGTGGTGGCTACAGGTCTCGAACAGGATGTGACTTTGACTGTGACATCTGGTTTCACTGTTTCGCCGGCAGTTATTAAGGCTGGAACAGAGAAGGCTGTGGTGACTGTGACAAATGTCTCTAATCTGGCAAATGTGACGGGACAGTTGATTCTTCGTAGCGGTGATGTGCGTAGCTATGTGAATCTTACAGGTGTCGGCACTCCTCTCGCCGTGAAGGACCTTTCCCAGACTCCTGCCTATTCGGGCGGCAGCGACGAGGAGATGAGTTTCGACGGCTTCACTCCAAGCGAGAACGGCTACACCTTTGAAATCCGCGCGAAGGTTGACGACGCTTCGGCATCTCTTCTTCCTTACGCTGTGACCTCCTCCGGCGAGGGCCTGATGAGCTACATCAACTCCACGAGCCTCGGCATGTACAACAGCACGAGCAGGAAGGACGGCATGCGCAACCGCTCCAACGGCGGCACGTTCTACAACACCGACGGCCTTTACCATACGTACCGCTATGCCGTCGCCCCTGACGGCCACGTGTTCGTATATCGCGACGGCATCGCGGTTGACACTCTTCGCGTCTCTGACTACGGCCTCCAGCCGGAGTGGGCTGTGGAGAACGGCG
>JAGASY010000001.1 GCA_017621515.1 Bacteroidaceae bacterium | reverse complement strand
TAGACACTACAAAAAAATACACTCAAGAGGAAATAGACAATATTGTCACACAGTCTCCTTATTATAAAGCCACAGCAAATGATGTCAACTGGCTTGAAAAAGTCAAAATGCAGGGAGCTATACAGAAATGGGTTGACCATTCCATCAGCGTGACAATAAATCTTCCTAATGATGTCAGTGAGGAGCTGGTAAACAATCTGTATATAGAAGCATGGAAATCAGGATGCAAAGGATGTACTGTTTACCGTGACGGTTCACGTTCCGGAGTCCTCATCTCCACCAAGAAGAAAGAGAAGAAGGAAGAAGAATGCAGATGCAAACCGCCAACGGTAACAGAAACAAGACCGAAAAGCCTTGAATGTGATGTGGTGAGATTCCAGAATAACAAGGAAAAATGGGTAGCTTTTGTCGGACTTCTTGACGGCTATCCATACGAAATATTCACAGGAGTATTAGACGACGAAGATGGAATAGCACTTCCTAAGACTGTAACCAAAGGTCATATCATTAAGAATCTGGATGAATCCGGAAACAAGCGTTATGATTTCCAATTTGAGAACAGACGAGGATATAAGACTACAATTGAAGGACTGTCTGAGAAGTTCAATAAAGAATACTGGAACTATGCCAAATTGATATCTGGTGTACTACGTTACCGTATGCCGCTGACAAATGCAATAAAGCTGGTTAGTTCACTACAGCTTGAAAATGAAAGCATCAACACATGGAAAAACGGTGTTGAACGTGCATTAAAGAAATATGTCACAGACGGTACAGAAGCAAAAGGACAGAAATGTCCTGTATGCGGGCATGAAGCATTAGTATATCAAGAGGGATGTCTGATATGTAAACATTGCGGCGCATCACGATGCGGATAAAATCGATTAAGTCATAAAACATTCATATATTCAATGTAAGTCACTTTCCTACGGCTTACATTGAATTTTTATTATAAGAATCATGCAATCAATTATACTGAAAGACCTCAAATTCTATTCCTACCACGGTGTCTTTCCACAGGAAAGAAGAATCGGAGCTTATTTTATCATAAATGTAAAAATAACCACAGATTTCACTAAAGCGGCATTTACAGACGAATTAAAACATACTATTAACTATGCTGAAATATATGGGACAATAAAAAATGAGATGGCACAACCCTCGAAATTATTAGAACATGTAGCGGGAAGGATTGTAACAAAATTATTCGATGAGTTCTCCTCAATAGACAGCATAGAGTTCTGCATATTCAAAGAAAATCCTCCAATAGGAGCAGACAATGGTAAAACTGGGGTTGAAATGAATATTTCCAGAAGTGAAATGGAAAAATTAAGAAGGAACATGCTGATTCAATAGACTTTTTACATCATTCAATTATGCAGAAACAAAAATGTTCCACCCAAAACAATGTTTTTTGATTATATTTGCTAATTTTGCAGAAACTTATAACTAAACAAATTAAAAACCTTAAAAATAATTATGAGTTCTTTACAAACAAACAAAATGACAAATTACCGCTGGGTTATTTGCTCTATGTTGTTCTTCGCAACAACGGTCAATTATCTTGACCGACAAGTCCTTTCACTCACATGGGATGAGTTTATAAAACCGGAGTTTCATTGGGATGAGTCCCACTACGGAACTATCACGTCAGTATTCTCAATCGTCTATGCAGTCTGTATGCTGTTTGCAGGACGATTCATTGACTGGATGGGAACAAAGAAAGGATATATCTGGTCTATTGGGGTATGGAGTCTCGGTGCATGTCTGCATGCAGTATGTGGAATATATACAGAACATCATGTAGGTTTGCACACCGCTGCAGAGCTTATGCAAGCTACCGGAGACGTTGCGGTAACAATCGCAACTGTCAGTATGTATGCTTTCCTTTTTGCACGTTGCGTATTGGCATTAGGTGAAGCAGGAAACTTCCCTGCTGCAATCAAGGTTACAGCTGAATATTTCCCGAAACGCGACCGTGCGTATGCAACCTCAATATTCAATGCCGGAGCATCCATTGGCGCACTTATAGCTCCAATATCTATTCCTCTTTTGGCAAAACATTTCGGTTGGGAAATGGCATTCATTGTAATCGGAGCACTTGGATTCATTTGGGCAGGACTATGGATTTTCATGTATTCAGCACCGGCAAAGAACAAGAATGTGAATCAAGCAGAACTTTTGTATATAGAACAGGACAAAGAAGACCTCACAAAGGTGACCAAAGATGCAGAAGATGAAGAAAATGAGCCGAAGCTTTCATTTGGTCAGTGCTTCAAATACAAACAAACATGGGCTTTTGCATTTGGTAAATTCATGACAGACGGAGTATGGTGGTTCTTCCTCTTCTGGACACCTTCTTATCTTAACACACAATTTGGTATCAAGGCAACAGACCCACAAGGAATGCTCCTTATATTCATGCTGTATCTGATAACAATGCTCTCTATCTATGGAGGAAAACTACCGACAATCATTATCAACAAAACAGGGAAAAACCCATACGCAGCACGTATGCAGGCAATGCTTATTTTTGCATTCTTCCCACTTGTCGTACTTACAGCACAACCATTAGGTCAGATTTCACCATGGTTCCCTATCATCATGATTGGTATCGGAGGTGCAGCTCACCAGTCATGGTCAGCAAACATATTCTCAACCGTAAGTGACATGTTCCCTAAAACAGCTATCGCTACAATCACTGGTATAGGTGGTATGGCAGGAGGTGTAGGTTCCATGATTCTTCAGAAAGCAGCAGGAAATCTGTTTGTTTATGCTGGTGACACCAATATGCAGTTCATGGGATTTGAAGGAAAGCCAGCCGGATATTTCATCATATTCTGTGTATGCGCTGTAGCCTATCTCATAGGATGGATTGTAATGAAGGCTCTCGTTCCTAAATATAAGCCTATCATTATTGAGAAATAACTAACCTAATAAGTCTTGATGAAGCTGTGTCAATACAAAATTGGCACAGCTTTTTTATCAACAGCCCGTTAAATATGAAACAAAAGGGATGCGCCGTAAGAAAAACGACACATCCTTTTTATTGTTTTGCCCCAATCTATTGAGCGATAACCTTTCCTGTAATCATCCGAAATACCACCCGATACAAAAGCTTGGGCAACATTTCAAACATAAATCACCAGATTTATTGCTTCTGATAGTTTATGGTCAAGCTACCTTTCTTCAAAATTAAATCACTGTCAGTCAATTTTTCAATAGTAAGAGTATCTACAAAAGAACCCGTTGTATGATTACCAATACTTTTACCAGAAAGGATTAACATATCACCCTTTCTTTCCCATTTCTCATATTGCAAAGTAGCCATATTTATAGAAGAAGCTTTACCTCCTTCTTCTAAACTTATACCTTGCATTTGATCCTCCATTCCCGGAACAGGCTCAACCCAATTACCCTCAATGTTGGTTCCGCCACATGCGGTCAGTACTACTGTGACAACAAAGCCACATACACCTTTAATCCTTTTTAATATCATATCACACCATTTTTTATGCTCCTCCAGTTCCTTAAAAGAGCATTAAATTTTTAGAAACATGGAACTGTAACACCACATTTATATCAAAGATTCAGAGAAATTCCTCATGCTATAACAATTATAGCTCTCTATGATAAGAAGAGCACAAAACCATTTTTCATATACTATAAAAAATTTCTCAGAACATCCAATATAAAACAAGTATAATGCTTCTTTTATATCCATGGAAAGAGGTGTCCCCTTCCAAATACAAAAATAACTAATATCTCTGATATCCATTTGTTTTTTATAAATTAATTACTTAAAGTACACTTTCCTGTATGAAATCATGTTCTACACAGTACCAATCGTTTCTTCCAGTAATACTTTTTCTGATTGACACTTTTAATAACAATCGTCACCCAAAAAGGAAGAAAGAAAAAATAACAAATATTCTTTTTCGTAAACAAACCGTAATTCCAAAAGACTTATTGCTTATAATTCAAATAAAAATAAGTAAATTTGCAGCTATCATAAAAAGTGCACTTTTTGAATGTAAAGCGGCAATATTTACAGGTTTATCCTATTTGACAAATAATTGTTCCATACATTCTTATGTCTATTCAAAGAATAGCTAATTATAAGTGTTAAGTATAAATATTAATTATAAGGTAAATAAATAAAAACACTCAAACATGGAAGAATCAATATTCGGAGCATTACAGCTCCTTGTTGTAGGTATGATCACAGTCTTCCTCATTCTTACGATTGTGATAAACCTCGGAAAAGCCCTAATCGTACTTGTCAATAAGTTTGCTCCTGCAGAGGAGACCAGTCCAAAGAAAAATCCAACAGCGGCAACAAACTCCATTGACGCAAACACACAAGCAATAATAAAGGCTACAGTGGATAAACTTACAAACGGAAAAGGCACTGTAACCCATATCACAAAAATATAATTCATTTTGTCCAAAAGCAAACCTTACAAAAAAAATTATTCCAATTATCTCAAATTTATCTAAGTATAAAAATAATTATTTATAAAACAATATGAATAAAGAAGTAAAGTTTAGCCTGGTTTTCCGCGACATGTGGCAGAGTGCCGGTAAATACCAGCCGCGCGTAGATCAATTGGTAAAAGTAGCACCAGCAATCATCAAGATGGGATGCTTCGACCGTGTAGAAACTAACGGAGGAGGTTTTGAACAAGTAAACCTTCTTTTTGGTGAGAACCCGAACAAAGCAGTTCGAGAGTGGACACGCCCATTCCATGAAGCCGGAATACAGACACACATGCTCGACCGCGCACTCAATGCACTGCGTATGAGTCCATGTCCGAAAGATCTGAGAAAACTTTTCTATAAAGTAAAGAAAGCACAGGGAACAGACATTACAAGAATTTTCTGCGGTCTTAATGATACAAGAAATATCATACCTTCTATCGAATATGCAAAAGCAGCCGGTATGATAGCTCAGGCATCTTTGTGTATCACTCACTCCCCTATCCACACCGTAGAATATTATGTGGACCTTGCAAAGCAACTGATTGATGCTGGTGCAGACGAGATATGCCTCAAGGATATGGCTGGTATAGGTCGTCCGGAATCTCTCGGCAAAATCACAGCCGGCATAAAGGCATACAAGAAAGATATAATCATACAATATCATTCTCATGCAGGTCCGGGATTCAATATGGCATCAATCCTTGAAGTATGCAAAAACGGTTGCGACTATGTGGATACAGCCGTAGCTCCATTGGCATGGGGTACAGGACATGCTGACATCATCGCTGTACAAGAAATGCTGAAAGATGCCGGCTTCAAAGTAAAGGATATTAATATGGAAGCTTACATGGAAGTGCGTACACAAATTCAGGAGATGATGGACGACTTCCTTGGATATTATTGTCCGGAACTGAACCGCCTCAACAATTCTCTTCTCGTCAAACCGGGACTTCCGGGAGGAATGATGGGTTCACTAATGACTGACCTTGAAGAAAATCTGACTTCACTTAACAAGTGGAAAGTTAAACATGGTCAGAAAGAACTCACCACAGATGAGATTCTTGTCAAGCTGTTCGACGAAGTTGCCTACGTATGGCCGAAAGTTGGATACCCATGCCTCGTAACTCCATTCAGCCAGTATGTCAAGAACCTTGCTCTCATGAATGTAATTCAGATGGAGAAAGGTAAAGAACGCTGGTCTATGATTGCCGACAACATCTGGGATATGATTCTCGGAAAGAGCGGTCGTCTGCCTGGTCCTGTAGCTCCGGAAATTATTGAAATGGCAAAAGCAGAAGGAAGACAGTTCATGGACAGTGACCCGCAAGCCAACTATCCGGACGACCTTGACGAATACCGCAAAAAGATGCAAGAAAAAGGTTGGGAACTTGGAGATGACGATGAAGAGTTGTTTGAGTATTCAATGCACCCGACACAGTATGAAGCATACAAGAGCGGAAAGGCAAAAGCAGATTTCGAAGCTGACCTTGCCAAGCGCAAAGAAGCCAAGAATGCACCGAAAGGCGAAGCAGAGCTTCCTAAGAGCGTAACAGTCAATGTAAACGGACAGAACTACAAGGTGGAGATTGCATACGGCAATGAAGTGCCTGCCACAACTGCTACACAAGCAAATGCACCTGTAGCTCCTGCAGGTGAAGGCGCAGACCTTCTCGCTCCTCTTGAAGGAAAGTTCTACCGTGTAAAAGACTCCGGTGAGACACCTAAGAACGTAGGCGATGCAGTGAAGAACGGTGATGTAGTTGGTTATATTGAAGCAATGAAAACCTACAATGCAATCCGTGCAGACCGTGACGGTGTGATTACTGCAATTCTCGTCAACTCCGGTGACTCTGTAGAAGAGGATGATGTAATCATGAAAATCGGATAATCATAAGTTTTTAAGTTTATAAGTTTGTCGGATTTCAGGCTCTTGCTGCATAATATATTGCATATAGAGATTGAAAATCGACAAACTTAGGAACTGAGAACAAAAAACAGAACTCAATACTAAAACTTACAGACTTAAAAACTACAATGAACGAAATATTTAATAATCTATATGAAATGACGGCATTAAGCAATTTAATTGCCGATCCGTCTTATCTGATAATGTATGCTATAGCGTTTGTACTCTTGTATCTCGGTATAGTAAAACATTATGAACCGTTGCTGTTAATCCCTATCGCATTCGGAGTATTGATTGCCAACTTCCCCGGAGGTGAGATGGGAGTACTGCAAGCATCAGAAACAGGAGAAATCATCAAGGACGGTAAAGTGTATAACATTTGGGAAATGTCACTTCCTGCAATAGCACACGATTTAGGCTTGATGAACTTTCTCTATTACATGCTTATCAAAACAGGATTCCTCCCTCCTATCATCTTTATGGGAGTAGGTGCGCTGACAGACTTCGGTCCGATGCTCCGTAACCTCCGCCTGTCCATTTTCGGTGCTGCCGCACAGCTCGGAATCTTCGCTGTGCTCATCTGCTCATTCCTTATGGGATTCACCCTGAAAGAGGCAGCCTCACTTGGAATTATCGGAGGTGCAGACGGTCCAACAGCCATCTATACAACAATTAAACTGGCCCCTCACCTTCTCGGACCAATCGCAATTGCCGCATATTCATACATGGCACTCGTACCTGTCATCATCCCTTTAGTTGTCAAGCTCACTTGCTCAAAGAAAGAACTCATGATTAACATGAAAGAGCAGGACAAACTCTATCCGAGCAAGAATGAAATCAAGAACATGCGCGTAATCAAGATTATATTCCCTATTGCTGTCACCACTGTGGTTGCCATCTTTGTTCCTTCCGCAGTAAGTCTAATAGGTATGCTCATGTTCGGTAACCTGTTGAAGGAAATCGGTTCTGACACCAGCCGCTTGTTCGATACAGTAAGTAATAGCATAATGAATACAGCCACTGTATTTCTCGGACTTTGTGTAGGTGCAACAATGACAGTTCAGGCATTCCTCAACTGGACTACAATAGGAATCGTGGTAGGCGGATTCCTTGCTTTTGCCCTGTCAATCACTTCAGGTATCATGATGGTAAAGGTGGTCAACCTATTTTCCAAGAAGAAGATAAATCCGCTTATCGGTGCCACAGGACTCTCTGCTGTCCCAATGGCAAGCCGCGTATGCAACGAAATCGCAACTAAATACGATCCTAAGAACCACGTGCTCAACTATTGCATGTCCTCAAACATATCAGGTGTGATAGGCTCTGCAGTAGCAGCCGGTGTACTAATATCATTCCTTTCGTAGAAGAATATTCTGTATAAAATTAAGGAGCATAGCAAATAAGTTCGTCGCTATGCTCCTTTTTTTGATGTATGCAAAGAACATTCAGCTAATGCAATAACAGGATTTGACTTTGCCTTAACCATCTTTATTTTTTTACAAATTAAGTATGAAAAACGGCATATAGCATCAGATTCACGAAAAGTACCAAATCCCGAAATAAAATGAACGTACCTTGAATCATCAATCCATTAAAAATCCTGATAAATTTTATTTCTTATAAATATATAGGGGGTTCACGAATTCCCTGCCTATACAAAATTTGAATACACTTGCTCAGAAACAGTGGAAAACACGCTAAAACAGCATTTTTCAATTTGACAAAATGATATTTTCGCTCAATATGTATATTTTACGCTTGAAGCTATTTTTGTAACTACTTAGTCCCTACTCAGGGCAGACCAGAGAAATAAACAGAGATAACAACGGGAATGTTACATGATAGATAGTACATTTTAATTTTCATTTTGCAGGCAAATTCAAAACAAGAAACTTAATATTGATTATCAATATTGTTTATCTAACTAATTCGCTGAATAGCTACCTTTAAGACATATCAATATCTTAAATTCTGTAGTAACAAACTTCACTTATTTACAGAGCGGTTTTAGACAGAAATTAGCATATTGGTATGTCTTAGTGTAGGAGTTGACGGTGGAGGTGGATTAAGCGGTGACCATAGAGAAAATTTGATTGTAAAGCAAATCCTCAGAAATAAGTTGAGATATTCCGTTATAACCAGGAAAGATACGAGAAGCATCATATCCTAAATTGCGGAGCATAACATACAGATAAAGAACGAATTTTGTCGGCAATGTCAATTTGTATAGCAAAGTTTGGTTATCTATTGCTTTATTTATTAGAAATGTATCTAATGGAGTTACTTCAACTTCATTTTTCCTTTGTTCATCTGAAACAAATTCCCATAGAGTAAATAGTCCTTTTTGTGCGCCTAAGTTTGGATTTCCATAATAGGATGGTTTAATGAATTTCAAGGGTATCATTTTGCCTATGGACTTGTCTGATTCTATTTTCTTTGCATTCAAAGCCCATAAAACGATATTATCGTCATTAATGTGAGCTTCCATCTTTATTTGCTTCATTGCTCCCAAACATGCAAAATATAACGATACATATATATCTTTACTCCAATCTAACAGTCTTGTCGGCAATCCATAATGTTGAGCAAGGCCAGCAATCTCATACAAATCTTCAGGAAGCCAAGTTTCATGATTCAAGAAAACGGAAACATCATCAATGGGGTATTTTCTGATGCAACAATTGGGTACATATAAATTTGCATCATCGCATGAATAATAGAATTTCCTCAAAATAGCATATTCAGCAGCAATCCTCATCATTTGACAATCAGTGCCATGACAATTGCCCAACTGCATTATTTTGTCTTTATTATATTCTCTCAATGCAGAGGGTATTAGCTTGAATTTATCAGAAGATTCACCTCTAAAAATAAAATTTGGGTAAATAATATTATATAATTCACCTCCATATGATATGGATTTTAAGAACGAGTCAAAGTTATTAAACTGTATTTCTTTTATTACGCTTTCCATAATTGTAAAAATTTGCTATTTACAAAGATACAAATTCTATCTGACTCATAACAACTTTCAAATAACTTTCGAACCTTTGCATAGTCCTTTTGGGGACAGACATTGCGGAACTTATACTCGATAAATCGCCAATTTCAGAAGTACAACGAGGCACAGAGAACAGCTCATATCAAGTGGGTTGCCCTACTGTGCGTTGTACAAGCGTTTGGCGATGCTTTCGAGTATGCACGGTAGGCAGCTCACTTTCTATAACCAATAACATTGTTAAACTCCTCCCCATTGGTTGCTTGAGGAGAAAAATTCGCCAAAATGAAAAAGATTAGTAGTGCTATTTTAATAGCATTGATTTGCTGTTTGCCTGTTATGAGACAAGAAAAGATGCAAGGGAGTATTAAGTTGATATTTCTGGAAAAGTGAGCTTCAATTTAGGGAACGAAACACGGACTAAAGGACAAATTATCTCATTTTTGTAAAAAGGGACATTCCGTAAATAACAATATTATTAAGTATGCGACACGAAATTTAGGGTTTTGTCATAAGTAGTCACCTTATGATATACCTCTAAAATAAAAAATATTAGTGCAGCAAGGAATTAAAAACAGTGTGCAGAAATCTCAAATCAACACTGTTGTTTTTATAATCAGCAGTGTAATTTACAAAATCAGCACTGTTGTTTTTGTAATCAGCAGTGTTGATTTGAGATTTCTGCACACTGTTTTTAATTCCTCGCTGCACAGACAATATGTTTTCAGGGCATTGTCCGTATATAATTAATACTATTTATTTTCAATATATTACGCTGTAATTACTCAGCCCTAAAAGGAAAGAATAGTCTCATACTTTATATCTTGCCTTTCAGAAGGGGACTGAATAGTTAGGAGAATTTATTTCCCTGTGCCAAATCTGGATGTGTCAATGCTGGTGTCTTTGGGTTTGAAACCGTTGAATCTCCAAATGAAAGTCAGTTTGAGATTGCGTGTCATATCTCTCACTTTCATTCGATAGTCCTGACCCGCATGGTGGATTGTCATGGTTGGCGACCATCTGTTGAATATATCGTCAGCCTTCAAATCCAGTTCACAGCATCGTTTCTTTCCGAATTGCCATTTGGCACCGGCATCGACTTTCCACATGCCCGAGAGGTCTGCTATGCCTTGCAAAGAAGGCGAGATATAAGAGAAGTCAACTGACAACGATACAGGACAGTTCTGACTAAACTTGAAGGAGTTGCTTAGAGAACCGTAGAAAACCCATTTGCTATTGTCAAAACATACGTCATGGAAAATCCCGGCTTTTTCTCGCTGATTGAACATGTTTGCGGTTGCTGTAGCATTCCAGATGTAACCGATACCGAAAGGAGCATATAGATTGAGTCCGACAATGCGTTTGTAGTCCATGTTGATAGTCTGATAAACGAGGTTTAGTGCATCATGCGACTGATAAGGCAGTTGCACTGCGGCTTTGTCTCCATACTGGAAATAAAGTGTAGCGACATATTTCTGTCTTAGAATGTAGTTGAACTGCGCATCATACTGAATATAGGGTTGTAGTTTCGGATTGCCGATAACTGTGGAGTAATCGTTTATGTAGCTTGTGCCTCCATGCAGTTCCCAATAGGCAGGGTAAATACGTTGGGTGCTGAGATTAAGCTGGAAGACACTCTTCGGTGTCTTGTAGTAAGTGGCTCCAAGTTGTGGTATGAAGTTCCAGTTGTGCTGATATTTGCTGTGGTAGTATTCTCCTTTCGCCGAGATATTGAACGATAGCCCCCAATCAAATGAGCGTTGTGTACCGACATAGATACCTGCCACATCCTCGTTGAGCCTGTCGTCAAAGTCGGGATTGTCAGATGAGTCATACTGCTGAGAACTATTATCTTCAGCACGCTGATACTCGACACCGTAATTGAGTTGCCATTTACCTATGTGGTGTTCTTGGTCTAAATAGACATGATAGCGGTTGATGTCCTGCTTGTTGTCAGAGCCAAACAAGTAGTCAGCCCCCTTGAAAAGCGATTGTGAGCGGTTTTCGGAATAGCGGGTATAATCGCCACCAACCGTCATGCCAAACGGAGCTACATATCGCAAGGCTATGTTATGATAGCTGACTGGCGACAACATTTTATATACATTGGCGAAACTGCCAAGTGTACCGGCAGAAAGACTCCTGCTCTTTGAGTCAGAAATTATCTGTCCGTTGTAGGTAAGTTTCAGGGTTCTCCATGCAGCGGATACAAATATAGTATTGCTCCAATTTTGGCTGATACGTCGCATATTGTCTTCTATCATCGTGCGCTGACCGTTGAAAAGATGATTAGACCATGCTTCCTCCTGATTCCATGATTTTGTTCTTGACAACCCGTAATTCAAATCAAAAGTCCAGTCCTTGACTGCGTATGTGGCGGCGAATACACCCCCATACGAACCATAATGGGCTTGATTGTATCCGGCTCTCACCTGCCCTTGCAGACCGTCAAGAGGCTTAGGGGTTTTCAACACCACATTAATGACCGCTCCGTTTACATGATATTTTGCCGGAGCAGAATACATTATCTCAACATTCTTAAGCCTGTCAACGGGAGTGGTATATAAAAGCTGATAAAGATTCTGAAGCGGCATATTTGTAAGCTCGCCGTTTAGAATAATGGTCACATTTGAGGCACCTGTCAGCCCTATCATGCCGTTATTGTCCGTCACTCCGGGCAGATAGCCAAGTGCTTCAAGTATGTTATTTACCGGTTTATCCTTGACAATCCCAGGCAGGTCAACAATCATAATGCCGTCCTCGCCTCTGGTCTGCGGTTTCTCGCCTTTCACAACAATTTCGTCAAGTTTATGTGCGGAAACGGTATCTGCCACTTCCGTCTGAGCATAAGCGGCAACGCTATGCAGAATTGTGATGGAAAATAATAGTTTTTTCATTGCAGTATTGTTATTTGCTATTTCTGATGCAAAACTACTCCCACTTATATGGACTATTCATATCAGCAACCTTATTTAGTCTTAAATGCTCCCTTATTTAGTCTTAAACGAAGGAGAGTCTAATCCGTTGTATCAAGGATTATTGGTAAATTTGCATTATGAAACATTTTAAGGCCATATCAATATCATTCATCATTATCATTTCGGCTATTTTCAGCTGTAATGTATATTATCTCGTAAGTCTGTATCATTCTATAAGAAACAATGTAGAACGGGATGTAATGACCGCTTTGGCTGATGCCGACATTGACGATATGTGGGAGCGTACCGACCGAGCCAATCGCACAGCAACAGCAACCCGTCAAGCATATATTGAGAACGGCGATTCAATAGTTGAACAACCACGTTCCATATCAGGCATTAAGGATGAAGACGGAAATTTCGTCACCACATCGACAAATCAGAAAGGCAAAACAAAGGTAAACAAGACACCGCTGCGACGCGACAGGTCATATACTAATCAGATGGTAAATGCCATGAGTCAGCAGATGCATGAGGCTATGGACCCGTTTGTCGATTTTAATCTGACCATCATGGACAGTATAGTAAAAGAACGTCTCGCTGACCGTCGCCTATATCCGAAATTTGTCGCTGTGGAGATTGTAAATTCAAAGGAGGAAATCTTGAGAGGGAATAATCATATCCCAGAGAACCGCTTGGGCTATGATGTGTTTTCGCTATGCTTTAATCCGGAGTCTGATATGTATTATCGTGCATATATGACACCATTGACCCGGCATATTATATCGGAAATGTCGGGAGTGATAGTGACAATCCTTCTGCTTATGGTTTCATTTGCTTTGGCATTTTGGTATCTGTTCCGCACCGTGTCGCGCCTACGAACTATTGAGGAAATGAAAGATGACTTTGTCAGCAATATGACCCATGAGTTGAAAACTCCGATTGCAATAGCTTATTCAGCCAATGACGCTCTGCTCAATTATGATACAGACAACGACCCTGCCAAAAAGAAGAAATATCTGATGATTGCAAATAAGCAACTCAAACGACTTGGCGAACTTGTGGAAAACATATTGGCTATGAGTATGGAGCGGCGCAAAACCATGAAGCTTAAACCGGAAGCAATTCATTTGCAAACCTTGGTGGAGGAGATAGCAGCCGCTCAACGGATGAGAGGTGATAAGGAGATAACAATCAATGTGGAGGTGGATGGGAATGTCTCGATAGAAGCAGATAAAACACATCTGTCAAACGTACTGAATAATTTAATTGACAATGCAATCAAATACTCCGGCGATAGCGTTACAATAGCCATAACCGGCAATGATAAAGAAATCTCTGTCTCGGACAATGGAATTGGCATCCCTGCCAAATCCATACCTTACATCTTCAATAAGTTTTACCGGGTACCTCACGGTAACCGTCAGGATGTTCGCGGCTATGGAATAGGCCTATACTATGTTAAGAATATACTTGACAAAATGGGATGGTCAATCTCTGTAAGAAGTAAGGAAGCAGAAGGTTCGGTATTCACAATTAAATTCAGCAACGATGCACAATAAGATATTATTTGTTGAGGATGAAGAAGACCTCACTCTGATTGTAGCCGACACGCTACGCGGACAAGGATATGAAGTTATTACTGCAGCTGATGGCATTGCCGGTCTTGAAAAATTCAAGACCGCAGGTGCTGATATAATTGTCGCTGATGTGATGATGCCCCAAATGGATGGCTTCTCTATGGCTAAAGAGATAAGAAAATTATCACCGTCAGTTCCTTTGCTCTTTCTCACAGCTAAAAGCACAATTGATGACATAGAGGAAGGATTTGAAATCGGTGCCAACGATTATCTTAAGAAGCCCTTTGAACTTCGCGAACTTATTGTGAGAATAAAAGCTCTGCTTCGCCGATACAACACCAGCCGGAGCGAGGATATTAGATTTTCAATCGGACAGTACATTTTCAATACTACGACGCAAACGCTTTCATTGGGAGAACGAAGCATAGAACTGTCACATTTCGAGTCCAAGATACTCGAACAGTTGGCTACCAACATCGGGAAAACAGTGGATGCATCGGAACTGATGATTGCCGTATGGCAACATGACGAACCAAGCAACCGCAACTCTCTCCACGGTTATATACACAAGCTCCGCCGCATGTTATGCCAAGATCCCTCAATCTCAATCATAAATCAACGAGGATTCGGGTATATGTTGACAATCAGCAACTGACTAAACCCAAATAGAATTGGAGATAAGAATCAAAAGTGTTTAGAGAACATATAAGATGCTTTTTCAAATCTCCCCTTTCAACATACAAAAAAGCAACTGTCTTATTTATTAGACAGTTGCTTTAGAATATTCACAAAACAGTTCAATAATAAAGAACTATTTTGCCATATAAAGGAAATCCCTATTGTTTAGTTGTTTTCAGGACGGAGCTTACGTACCACCTCAGCAGTGCGCCACATTTCGCTGTCATGCAGAGCCTGCAATTCCTTCTCCAGACCCACACGATAGTCAGGCTTTGAGTTGCTGTCGATAGAAATCTGTGCTTCATTTCCTGTCACAACGCTGTGATAAAGCTTCTCAACCACCGGCTTGATTGCATCGTGGAAAGGACCCATCCAGTCAAGCGCACCGCGCTGTGCAGTTGTAGAGCAGTTTGCATACATCCAGTCCATACCATTCTTTGCAAAGAGAGGCATCAAAGACTGTGTAAGCTCTTCAACTGTTTCATTAAATGCCTCAGAAGGAGTGTGACCATTCTCACGGAGCACTTCATACTGTGCAAGAAGCAGACCCTGAATTGCACCCATCAAAGAACCACGCTCTCCGGTAAGGTCAGAAGTAGCTTCACGCTTGAAAGTTGTCTCAAACAAATATCCTGAACCAATACCGATACCAAATGCAAGCACTTTCTCCAGTGCATGACCGGAAGCATCCTGATATACAGCGTATGAAGAATTAAGACCGCGACCTTCGAGGAACATTGTACGAAGAGAAGTTCCGGAACCCTTAGGAGCCACCATGATAACATCTACATCAGCAGGAGGTACAACACCTGTACGGTCATTCCAGTTGATAGCAAATCCATGAGAGAAATAAAGAGTCTTGCCAGCTGTAAGATAAGGCTTTACTGTAGGCCAAAGCTGCATCTGTGCTGCATCGCTAAGGAGCATACATACAATAGTACCCTTTTCTGCTGCCTCTTCGATTGAGAACAAAGTCTCGCCCGGCTTCCAGCCGTCAGCCACAGCTTTTTCGTAAGTCTTACCCTGACGCTGTCCAACAATCACGTTAAATCCATTGTCACGCAAGTTACATGCCTGACCGGGACCCTGCACTCCATAACCGAGCACTGCTATTGTTTCATTTTTCAATACTTCACGAGCTTTTTCCAATGGAAACTCTTCACGTGTCATTACCTCTTCGATAACTCCACCAAAATTCATTTTTGCCATTTTCTTACTGTTTTTTATTGCAGATATTTACAAAATATTCTGCTTGTTATTTCTATTTTATATTTATTTCTAAAAGATGCCAATCCACAGGATTAACTTCTCAACATTCACTTTTACGATGCAAATTTAATCAATTTATTACAAAAACACCTAAAAAGCAAACATTTTATTCAAAAACCAAACGACATCTTACAACAGATTCTCCTTTCGACACATTTTCCAGAACATTCTTTCGCACTTCTATATGGTAAACATCTTTTTCTTTCTCTTCCACAAAGAAAGACAGCGTGTCACCGATATAGCTCTCAGCCATATATGCCATTTCAATTCGCCTCACATTCTCATGGCGATATTTGTCAAGCGGAAACAAATCACAAATATGTTCTATATACTTAATACTATTGACATGTCCATTGTAATCAATGTCACTATATCTTATTGTCAGATTTCTCACCAGCTTGTCGTCAGACAGACGACGCACCTTACCTTGCTTCTCAACAGGACAATTCTCTTCACCACAAATGTATCTGTCCATATTCTGTCCGTGTACCTCATGCAAATCAATAGGCTCACGATTGTCATAGTTTATCATCGCCCATATACTGCGGGCATATCCGAAAACCTTCCCGTTCTCACCTCTGATACAGAAATTACGGTCGCAAAACAGACGGTACACATCTTCTATCCATGTATCAATGCAGAACTTATCATACACTTTCGGCATTTCATACATTTCAATCGCAAGCCGTGAAAGAACCCAAGTGTAGTTGGCCTCGTTCAGCATCTTCATGCCAAATCCGCGCTCACTTGCATGATTTTCCGCACTGTTAAGCAGATGCTTACCTAACGTACCATAATTCAGACGTCCTGCAAAATCCGTATGAAAAGGATCAACAACAAGCTCTGTTCTACCAATTTTCTCTTCTGTCATTCCGATATACCCGTATTACAGTTCTCCGCCCGACGTATCTCCCTCTCATTCAAAAATTCATCCAGATGCTCCACACGGCTTTTAGTTATGCAGATTCTTCCCGAGCGCACAAACTGCAATACGACACCGAGTTCATTCAGACTGTTATAAAGCGAAAGAATATCACTTGTAATACCAGTCTTTTCAACTGTGGCATAAGTCGGGTTCACTTCCACTATATGCGCTCCATGA
Source organism: Bacteroidaceae bacterium (assembly GCA_017621515.1). Taxonomy (GTDB): domain Bacteria; phylum Bacteroidota; class Bacteroidia; order Bacteroidales; family Bacteroidaceae; genus RGIG8745. The sequence continues at coordinate 26,626 of JAGASY010000001.1, read as the reverse complement.
ATACGCACAATCCGGCTGACATCACGGTTTTCAAGCATCATAGGAGTTGAAATCTTCACCAGCGAAGTTTCAAGAATAAACACCTCATCTTCTGTGTAGTAGTTAGCCTGAATCACATCAATCTTCTTCTCTATCTGCTTGGTCAACATCTGCGCCATGTCCTCATCACAATAACAGGTGATAGTATATTTATGTACACCGGGAGTAGAAGAAGCACATACATTAAGGCTCTCTATATTCACCTGCCGACGAGTAAACACCGCCGTAATCTGACTGAGAAGACCCGGAGTATTTTCCGAATAAATCAGCATAGTATATAATGTTTTGCCTTCTTCCTGCTCGTATGACGTACATTTGCCGCAACTCTTACAGTCATTATGTTGTTCTGCCATATATCTCTATATATAATTTATGTTCAACAGAAATCCATCTTATCACTATTCATGCTTCCGCCTATGAATTCACTTCAAGAAGCATTTCATCTACATTTGCGCCCGGAGGAGTCATAGGAAGCACATTGTCTTCCTCAAGCACGGCACACTGCAACAGATAAGGTCCCGGAGTGGCAAGCATCTTACGAACAGCCTCGTCGAGTTCTTCTCTGTTCACAACCGTCTGCACAGGAATACCATACGCTTTAGCTATAAGCTCATAATCCGGATTCGTCATCGGAGTGAACGAATAACGATGATTGAAAAACATAGCCTGCCACTGACGCACATTGCCCAGATAGTTGTTGTTGAGCAATATAATCTTCACCGGTGCCTGCTGCTCCATAATTGTACCGAGTTCCTGAATGGTCATCTGCAAACCTCCGTCACCACAGAACATACATACCGTGCGCTCCGGAGCACCAAACGTGGCACCGATGGCAGCAGGAAGTCCGAAGCCCATCGTACCGCATCCTCCGGAAGTAACCACACTACGTCCTTTACTGAACTTAAAGTAACGGCATCCGAACAACTGGTTCTGACCCACATCAGTAACAAGTACCGCCTCGTTGTTCGCAGCCTCGCTCACCTTGCGTACCACTTCTCCCATGAGAAGAGGACCTTCCGTAGGATTCAAAGCTTTATTGATGACTTTATTAAACTCCTTCTCCTCATACGGTTTGAAACTGTCAATCCAATGCTGATGCGTCGTCTTATCAACAAGTTCAGTCACAGCGGCAAGTGTTTCCTTGCAATTGCCAAGAACCGCCAAATCCACTTTCACATTCTTGTTTATCTCCGACGGGTCAATATCAAAGTGTATGATTTTCGCCTGTTTGGCATACGTCTTCAAGTTACCTGTCACACGGTCGTCAAAACGCATACCTACCGCTATAAGCAGGTCACACTGGTTAGTCATCACATTAGGTCCGAGATTGCCATGCATACCCAACATACCCATATTCAACGGATGGTCTGAAGGCAGAGCAGACAAACCAAGCATAGTGCAACCAGCCGGTATCTGAGCCTTCTCAAGCAACGCACGCAATTCCTCTCTTGCATCGCCAAGCTCAACCCCCTGCCCTACAAGCACAAACGGCGTCACAGAATCATTAATCATCTTGGCAGCTTTCTCCACCGCTGTCTGCTCCATTTTGGGAACCGGTTCATAGCTTCTAATGAAGTCCACCTTCTTACTCTCGTATTCAAAGATTTCAGTCTGGGCATTCTTCGCAAAATCAAGAACCACCGGGCCGGGACGTCCACTGCGTGCAATATAGAAAGCACGGCTGACAGCCCATGCTATATCTTCTGCACGGCGTATCTGATAGCTCCACTTGCTTATAGGCTGTGTGATTCCCACCACGTCAACCTCCTGAAAAGCATCTGTGCCGAGCATCGCCGTACCGACCTGTCCGCATATCACAACCATTGGTGTCGAATCAATCATCGCATCGGCAATACCAGTTATCGTATTGGTTGCTCCGGGACCGCTTGTCACAATGGCACAGCCTACCTTGCCGCTCACACGCGCATATCCCTGTGCCGCATGTACCGCCCCTTGCTCATGACGAACAAGAATGTGGTTCAATTCTTTTCTATAATCATACAAAGCATCATATACAGGCATGATGGCACCACCCGGATAGCCAAAGAGTATGTCAACCCCTTCATGCAAAAGTGAGCGCATCAATGCCTCTGCACCTGATATTTGTTCTTTCATCCTATATTTAGATTTTTCTGTTTTTTCAGTCTTCAATGATTCTCACTCCTCCTTTGTCTGCCGAACTTACGCTCTGTGCATACGCTTTCAGCGATTTGCTGACCACGCGGTTGCGCTTCAACGGCTGCTGCAGACGCGATGCAAGCTCCTCGTCGCTGAGGCAGACATTGATACTACGGTTCGGAATATCAATCTCTATGATGTCTCCATCTACAATCTTTCCGATATTGCCTCCGGCTGCCGCTTCCGGACTTATATGCCCGATGCTCAGACCCGAAGTTCCGCCAGAGAAACGTCCGTCAGTGATAAGCGCACATTCCTTGCCCATGTGCATACTCTTTATATAAGAAGTAGGATAAAGCATCTCCTGCATACCCGGACCGCCTTTAGGACCTTCGTGGGTAATCACCACCACATCGCCTTTCACAACTTTTCCTCCCAGAATGCCCTCGCAAGCATCTTCCTGCGAGTCAAAAACTTTTGCCGGACCTCTGAAATGCCATATACTTTCATCCACACCAGCTGTCTTGACCACACATCCGTCTTGTGCAATATTTCCGAAAAGCACAGCCAGTCCGCCATCTTTTGTATAGGCATGTTCCACATCACGAATGCAGCCGTTCTCACGGTCTGTATCCAGACTCTCCCATTTCGTATCTTGCACACCGAGCTGGTTGCAAAACACTCCTGCCGGCGCACTCTCATATATGCGCTGTGCTTCCGGGTCTATCTGTTCTTTGAAAATAGAATACTTTTCAATGTCCTCACCCAAAGTTACACCATCCACACGTTTGACCTCCGTATTGAGAAGTCCAGCTTTTGCAAGTTCACCGAGAATGCCAAGAATGCCTCCGGCACGTCCACACTCCTGCACACTGTATTTCTGAGTATTCGGAGCCAGCTTGCAAAGACAAGGCACACGACGGCTCAATCTGTCAATGTCGGCCATTGTAAAATCAGCTCCCGCCTCTTGTGCCACAGCAAGCAAGTGAAGAATCGTGTTCGTACTTCCTCCCATAGCTATATCGAGCGACATAGCATTAAGAAAAGCATCACGTGTAGCTATATTACGCGGCAGAACGCTCTCATCCCCATCCTCATAATATGCCAAAGCATTCTTCACAATCTGACGTGCAGCCTGCTTCATCAGTTCCTTACGGTTTACATGAGTAGCAAGAATGGTTCCGTTTCCCGGCAACGAAAGCCCGATGGCCTCAGTAAGAGAGTTCATCGAATTGGCAGTAAACATACCAGAGCAACAACCGCATCCCGGACAGGCGCGATTCTCAATCTCCGCCAGTTCATCATCGCTCACACTACTGTCCGCACCCTTCACCATAGCCGCAATAAGATCAAGGTTCTCTCCCTTCCACTTTCCAGCTTCCATCGGACCTCCCGACACAAATACAGCAGGAATATTCAAGCGCATGGCAGCCATCAGCATACCCGGAGTAATCTTGTCGCAGTTGGAGATACATATCATGGCATCCGCCTTGTGGGCATTACAAACATATTCCACAGAATCAGCAATGATATCACGTGAAGGCAACGAATAAAGCATACCGTCATGTCCCATAGCTATTCCGTCGTCAATAGCAATAGTATTAAATTCTGCTGCATAACAGCCCATCTTCTCTATCTCAGCCTTCACAATCTGTCCCGCCTCGTGAAGATGAGTATGTCCGGGAACAAACTGTGTAAATGAATTGACAATGGCGATAATAGGTTTGCCAAACTGTTCGCGTTTCATGCCGTTGGCAACCCAAAGTGCTCTGGCTCCCGCCATCCGGCGACCTTCCGTGCATACCGCACTACGTAGTTTATGTTTCATATATGTTATTATTTTTATATTCTGTTATCTTTTTATCTCATCATAGTCCGGATATTTATTTTCATATCGTCCTACAATCAAAAAGCCTCTCCTGCTTGTCGCAAGAAAGGCTTCCTGATATACATTATATAAAGTCAAATACATATATGCACCTTCTCACGACAAGTTTCTCTCTTGACGACGACTGATAGAATATTGCTAATAGTTAGAATGGTGCTAATGTATCTCATTTTATTGTTTTTTGATTACAACCGCAAAATTAGCACATTGTAATGAAACAGCCAACAAAATATCCTTTTTTTTCAAACAAAAACTTTCAATCCGTAGCTTTACGTCATATTTTCATTATATATTTCAACACAAACACCTCTATTTTCTTTTATTTTATTTGCACCTATTTCTATGCACATTTTTCATTAAAATGCTGTTTTTCATTTTGACAAAATGATATTTTCGCCCAAAATGAAAATTTAACACTTGAAGCGTTTTTTTGCTGATGGCAAAGAGAGAATTTTTTTAATCAAAAGATAACCAATTGGTAATCAGTAGGATACAAAATTTCTCAAAATACTCAAAAAATTGCGTCCAGCGCATTTTTTTGAGTATTTTGAGTATTCTGATAATCCATTGATTATTAATACATTATATTCAAATCCGCTATTTTCACCTCCAAACACCACCTTAGAATCACTCATTTTTAAGTTTTTGTTCTGACACTCTTCCAATATCGCAAATTATACATTTCTTAACATTTCAACCGAATCCAACTGTCTTTTTATCCTGAAGAACGGTGTATTTTTATTTTCAGCGCGCTGTCGTCAAATTTTCAGCGCACAGAAAATAAAATTGTAGCGCACTGCAAATAAAATTACAGTGCGCTGAAAATTTGACGACAGTGCGCTGGAAACTTGAAAACTTAGTAGTTTTTTTCAAAAAACTCTTCGTCGATAATAAACAAATGTAAAAAAATCGCTCCAAAACGAAACACTATTTCACAATTCTCAGAGACCTCATGAAATGCACGTAGAATCCCCATTCTTAGAGAAAAGTTCAGTGAGCTTCATTTTGAAGCGTTCCAGAGGGCTTGGAATTTTAACATTTAACAAAATCAAAAAGAAAGTGTTTTAGCACAAAACAAGCAAATAACAACAAGATTAAACCAAAAATGCTTTCATTCTGTCAGAAAATAAAATTGTTAATATATATATATAAAAAATTTTGTTATGGGAAGCATTTTCGGGCAATTTTGTGGGTGCATGTCACAAGTCATTTATTTGTTTTGGCGAATGTATTCAGCATCTCAGATGGATGTGATTAGATTTCATCCCTAAAGTAAAAAATGTCCAATCATGAGGTGTTATCACAGAAAAAAGAGAACTTTGCACCATGAATATCAGACAATATAAATCCATTGATTTGGAACAGATAGTACGACTGTTTTACGAAACAGTACATGTTGTGAATATAAAAGATTACACCGAACAACAAGTAAATGCTTGGGCAACAGGGAACATTAATTTGAAGGAATGGGACGCTTCATTCCAGAAACATCTTACATACGTCGCAACTGAAAAAGATTTGATTATCGGTTTTGGCGACATTAATGAAACCGGATATTTAGACAGATTATTTGTCCATAAGGATTTTCAAGGTCGCGGTGTCGCAACAGCAATATGCAATCGGCTGGAAAACGAAATTGGAACAAAATGTATCACTGTTCATGCTTCTATCACAGCCAAACCTTTTTTTGAGAAAAGGGGATACCATGTAGTTGACACAAAAAAAGTTGAAAGACAAGGAGTCTTCCTGACAAATTACACGATGATAAAGAATTTATGAACTACTGTCATATCAAGAAGCCATTTATTTTCGTTTGTTACAACTTTCAAATGTATTGGACAGACTTCTCCTGCTGTCTAAGCGGATGCATTCGACAGACCACTCTGTCGAACACACCCGCACAGTTATAACAAATAAAATCCCAGACAACTTCTTAACTTATCATGTCAAGCAGCAAAGCGGGCTTGTCGTTGATTATCAGTTCCTCAGGAAAAGCTGCCTCCTCAATAAGTGGCAGAGCATACTGATAATCGGCAATGTATGAAGTATGATGTGCGTCACTTCCCAGTATTATCGGATTGTCATACTTCTTGCTCAGCCTCAACATTTCAAGAAACATCGGTCGAGCAAGCACCTTGTTTCTGTGAGGATTCAACGACTGGTTGTTAAGCTCCAGCAATGTTCCGGTACGCTTCGCTGCAAGCACCACCGCTTCTATATCGAAATCGCTTGCCGTTCCGTCACAAGGATGACTGATGATGTTCACATTCGGATTCTCTATCGCACCAATGAGAGCAGAAGTGTTCTCCTCCCTTGTTCCATCTTTATAACATAAAGAATGAAGCCCGGCAATCTTCAGTTCAAAACATTTCATGTACATGTCGCTCTCAATGTCCAGTCTGCCTTCGTAGTCCAGAATGTTCAATTCCGCTCCCATCAGCAACCGCATATTGCCATAATGTCTTGGAACTATATACATATTGCGGAAATAAAGCGGATCGCAGGTTCCGGGAATAGCAGGTCCGTGTTCTGTCACACCATAAAGTTCCAATCCTTTTTCTGCCGCAGCCTGTATCATTTCGTTCAAAGAACTGAAAGCATGTCCGCTGACAACAGTATGAGTATGTACATCCAAAAGAGTCTTCATTTCTTGATAAGCTTTATACAAATCGTTTTTAATAATATTCTATGGACAGACAAGACAGCAATAACATGAGGTTGCACACATGAAAAACACCATATACGCAACCTCATGTATCTACAATCTCATCAGCAAATTCTATTTCCGAACATACATCTTCCTGCCGTTGACAATATATACACCGGAACGGTCTATTCTGTTGACTTTAAGCCCATGCAGAGTATAAATGTCTGCATCTGACAAAGACACATCATCAGCAGAAACACCTTCTATGGCTGTCGGATTCATAGACATTCCTATTATGTAATAATCTTTTGCAGGATTCTCTGCCGAACCTTTCACACGCAGAAAAGCAGCATTGGCTGTGCATACATCGCCTTCTGCACGGTAGAATCCGGCACCATGTTCACCGTCAATATCGAATATATAAAGTCCAATATTATCTGCCACACTGCTTGTCAGTACAGAATCGACACATGCTCCGCTCAGAAGGTTCGTACCGCTTATGCTTCCGGTCTTTATCGTAGGAACGAAGTCCAGACTTTCCTGGTCTGAATGTACCAGCACTCCGGTATTGGCAGGAATCACTTTCGATGTCACCTTCTTTATCCTTATGGAGTCTCCGTCGTTGGCATATCCATTGACTGTATAGACGGTGCATCCGTCCGGCACAGCTACCGGATAAGTCGTGAAGAAAGAGTCCCAGCCTTTTTCCATCTTACGGGTTATCGTGAATTGCTTTATCGGGTCAAAGCTTACATGAGGCGGCTGATTATAGCCGACATTCTGCCATACCACCGCTTCTGCATACTGACGGTCGTCCATCAGGGTCGGCATCTTATAATCGGAAGTCAAGTCTGTAGCAATCAGAACAAGCGAATTGTCAGAGGCATTAAAATAAATCACCTCTTCGCGCCAGTCTCCAAGAATATCCGCCTGCAGGTTCGGATTGTTTTTCGAATCATTGATAGAAGATACTCCGTAATTATACAGCGTGTTCAATCTTCCAAAACTTTTCGACGAACTGTTCCACTTGTCAATGTGTATTCTGTCCATATATTCATCATACAAGTCGCCGTCCCAATAGATGCGGAAATTCAGACTTGCCGAACTTGAAGAACCGTTGTTCCAGTTGCCGATACTGTTTCCATGACAATCATAAAGGTCACTTGCCGCACTGGTGGCAAATTCCGAACCTTCGTGCGCATCATCAAAGTCGGCAATAAGTCCGCGTCCGGTATCGCCCCCTGCCGTAAAATGAACAAGAAGTTCACCTGTGCGTGCATCACGCAAATCACAACCGTAAGGCTTCTCTTCATGAGCCATGAACACTTCAAGTCCGTCACGTTCAGGCACAAAATCACCTACATGCAAAGCATCGCCGTGTCCGAGTCCGGTACGATAAAGGAGCGTACCATCATCATCCAAAGCCGCAGAGCCATAAATAATCTCGTCTTTGCCATCAAAATCCACATCAGCCGCAGCCACGGAATGCGCTCCTTCACCCCATAGTCCCTGATTCTTAGACGTTGACTTATGATACCAGCGTTGTGTAAGTTCGTCGCCATCAAAATCGTATGCAGCCACAAATGCCCCGCTGTAATATCCACGGCACATGACAGCACTCGGATGCTCGCCATCAAGATATGCCATACATGCCAAATATCTGTCTGAACGGTTTCCATGCGTATCTCCCCAGAAGGAAAGTCCCTGCGCGAAGGTAGTGTGGTAGTTTATAGTGGTTATCTCTCCGCCGGTTACACCATCGAAGACAGTAAGATATTCCGGTCCGCTGAGAATCCTTCCGCTTGATTCCAAATATGACACAAGCGGATTGTCTCCCGCCATCACCACATAGTTTCCTTCTCCATCAACCGTTCCGGGAGCGGTCTTGCAGATAAGTTCTCCATATCCGTCACCATCAAAATCATAGCATAAATAAGGTGTTGTATGCGCACCGGAACGAATGTTCTGTCCCAAGTCTATCCGCCACAACATCGTTCCGTCCATTTTGTAGCAGTCAAGATAAGTGCTTCCCGTCACTCCGTTGCTGGCAGCATCCTTTGAGTTGCTCGGGTCCCATTTCACAATGATTTCATATTCTCCGTCACCGTCCATGTCGCAGACAGAACAGTCATTCGGTGTGTAGGTAGCCCCTGTTCCTCGCAAATCAACCGGAGTGGATGTATGTATGGTCAATGTGTTCCCCGCCCAAGCTTTCACATTCTCCTGCTTTTCAATGACAGCACCATTTGCGTCAAGCACCTCAAGCGTATAAGTGGAGGAAACCGCACCAGCCTTATCCAGATAGTTCGTCACAGCTGTAATAGGTGCGGTCTTGTTCAGAAGCACTGTTCCGTTACGGTACAGATTGAAGCGCACATTCTTGTCATCATCAGCACGCAACCGCCACGACACAAGCATTCCGCTGCTTGTCTTTACAGCCACAAGACCGCGGTTAAGCGGCTTCGCTTCCGGCTTCGGCTGACGATAAGTCACAGTAAATCTCACCTCAAACCCGAACACTTTCTTTTCTCCCTGCATGATTGTGACCGTAGCCACCTTTCCCGAATAGTCTATAGCAGCTGTATATCCTTCCTTACATACCACTTTGAAATCCGAAGGGTCTCCATACTGCTTCTCCGGGAATGACACAAGTTCTCCATTCTTCAGGTCTTTGACAAGCCCAAACAGATTTCCTGCCGAACATGCAGCCTCATCGATGAAATGCTCTGCCGTAAATATTTCCTCATCTACCGCACCTTCTATAACCACATTGCGGAATGCCATAGACTTAGGAGAATCCGTATTCGTTCCGTTAAGATTATATATGTACAGAAAAAGATTGAAAGCTTTGCCATCTACAATATAGTCGGAAACAGTGTATTCATAATGGGTGTATCCTTCGCTGTTTCCATTCTGTATCTTGTTGCGTGCCGGTGTAAGAGCCTGTGCGAAAACCTTGTCTGTGGAACTGCCTGAAGACATATACACATCCACATTACCTCCATCGGTTCCGCATTTCGCCGCATCAAAGGAAATGCTTACCGGTTTGAACTTATGTCCGGTTTCCGGAGTGACAGTAAACTTTAGATAATGCCCCGAGGTCTTCTTATCGACACGGGTTGTCGGAGTGAACTGTGTGAATGCCGGAACATATTCCACAGCCGTATAACCATCGGCAGCACCGGACACAGACATGGTTCCGGTGGCTTGCAGCTGCACTCCCTTCATATATTTTACGGTAACAAGTGAGGTATAGTCTCCATCCCCCGACACTGTTTCCTGCGCCAGATTATCCTTGTCACTCAGTTCCCATTTCACGGAGACATTTTGTGCATGGACATCAAACACGGCAGCAAACATTGCCGCAAAGACATAAGCAGAAAATTTGTTTGTTGTCATAAATAAGTGTATTAGTGTTATTTGTTATCGATTTTTCATCATATAAAGGCTACCGCATCATATCAAGGATAAACTTTTCTCCCACTGGAAGAAACAGCTCATGCCCTTCCGCATTCAGATGTGCCGTATCGTTTACCCCTTGAAAATACTGTCTGCGGAAATTCTCGTCACGCAGTTGTATGACACATTTCTTACTATAATTGTCAAGCACAGGAATGTGATGCTTCTTACAAACCTTCTTGATTGTCTTCACAACAGGCACAAATCCGTCACGATCAACATACCACGGAGTTACATAGCCGATTTTACCCTTCGGATATTTATGCTGCAACTCTGTCAGCAACAAATCAAGACTGTCACGGAACATGGCAAGCGAATCGGCAGAGTTCTTTATCATTCCGGCATCATTGTGTCCGGCAATAATGAGAATAATGTCTGCATTGTCCTCCATTTCTTTATAACGGACCATCAAAGAAGGTCCGAATCCGTCTTTCGTGCGATCGAATGCCACACATCCGCCGTTACGTCCGTAATTATTATACTTCATGCCATACTTCTCTGCAAACTTAGCATGCCATGCTTCCGCATACGGTCGCTTGTGATTACGCACATAACTGTCACCTATCACATTGATGGTCTTTTCTTTCAGAATCTCAACCGCATTATTTCCTGATAACTTGTTTTGGGCTGCAACACCTGCATGTATAAAAGCAAACGCTACTGCCGCCGCTGCCAACAAACAAAATCGTTTTGTCTCCATCGTACTTGCATTTAAGTTAAAATCTACTGCAAAAGTACAAATTTGTTTCTGAAAAAGAGCGATATATAAAGAAAAACTATAACAGGTATCTCTACCACCGAAGACCTCCATACATACCAAATGCCATTTCTGTCCATTTGACAACAAGAAATTTAAAAGCTGTTTCTATGTCCTTCCTGCTTGATGAAATCACCGGGAAGCATACCATACTCTTTCTTAAAGCATTGTGAAAAGTACTTAGGAGTATTGAAACCTACTCGGTAAGCCAGTTCTGAGATACGGATGTCTGGATTTGTACGGAGAATGTCGCAAGCGGCATTAAGACGGACAGCCTGAATGAAGGTGTGAATACTCAAGTCCGTACATTCGCGCATTCTTGCATAAAGAGAAGAAACGCTCATTCCAAGGTCGGAAGCCATGCTGTCACGGTTGTAGTCGGACTCATCCAGATGGTCAAGCACGAGCTGGGTGGCACGAGCTATGAACACCGCATTTTTCTGTTGAATTGCAGACGATTGCGATGTCATAGTTTCTTCGGCAGAGGCATTGACCTGTGTAACGGCTAATGGTTCCACTTTCACTTGTGCACTCTGCAAAATAGTGGAGAATCGGCGACTGGCTTTCAATTCGCGCTCCATCTGATAGTAATGCCAAAGAAACCATCCAAGTACAGCCAACACACATATATAAATAATGTAAGCCCACCATGTAGCATACCACGGTGCAAGTACATGTACCTGAATAGTATATGGCAACTCATACCACTGACCGTAGTTGTCGGCTGCACGCAGGTGCAACCGATAGTTGCCGGAAGGGATATGTTCGAACACAGCCCTGTGCGTATGCCCGTCTATATATTGCCACTCCTTATCAACTCCCTCCAAACGATAGGCATACTGCACCAACTCTTGATGGGAATAAGTAAGCAAAGCAAACTCCACACCCCATTTTCTGACAGTCCACGGAATTGTGATATGCTGTGTCCGCATAGGTTGTTGTTTAGAAATATGAGCGGCATACAGCGAATCAAGAGACAGTATTGAAGTACCGTCTATGGAAATGTCTGTAACAATCAACTCAGGTTTGAAACCACCGGCAGGGCTGTAATAAGACATAGGTTCAAATGCCACCAGCCCATTGGTTGTACCAAAGAACAACAGCCCATCATGGCAGAAAGTGGCATTGGACATAAATGAGGTATTGGGCAGCCCATCTTCCTCGGTGAAGCTGATAACCCCACCCTCGCTGTCATCCATTCTTACTAAAGCCTGATCCGTTGCCAACCAAAGCGCTCCATATCGGTCTTCGTTAATGGCAATCACTTTATTTCCCATCATGCGGATTTGCTCACAGGCAGGTTCAAAACAATCCTTTTCCGGATGATATTTCAACAGTCCCGCTGTACCAATAGCCCAAATCCGATGACGACTGTCCTCAAAGCAGGCTGTAACATTAGCGGCAGATATGGTGTATTGATGGCACTGCAAACCATTCAGTTGCGAATCTTCAAATCGCCAATTGTCAATTCTCACGATACCGCCGCCAGCCGATGAAATCCAAATACGTCCTTCATGGTCTTCTGTGATATGATTCACCATGAAATAACCGGTCAAGTCGAGATTAGCAGTCTTTATGTCAAGGTGTCGCCCTTTGCCTTCTTTTGTCAGCACCGATACTCCCTGCCGTTGACCAATCCACAGTGTATGGTCGCACGGCGACTCATAAAGAGCAGTCACATTGTCTTTCACGTATGGCATCTGTCGGCTGTTAGCATAAAGAATCGTGCTGCTTCCGTCCGGACGACTGACCAAAATGCCGTTATCACCGGCAGCCATCCACAGTTCACCGTTATGTCGGCGCACCATTGATGTAATGCGCGGTGAAAAGCCATCAGAAGGCAGCGAAGCGTATCCCGGCACACGGTTGTTACGGCGCATCTCTCCGGTCTCAGTGTCAAGCCATGCCAATCCTTCTATTCCATAGCCTATATAAAATTGTCGTCCATTATCAGTATAAAGGCTTCGAATACAACCCGAAGCATAATTCCTGAAAAGGTTCTTGCTATCTGAAACTCGCGCAATGCCATTGCCTCGGGTGGCAATCCATAACGCTCCGTCAGGTCCTCGCTGTGCACTGACAGTATCGCCGGCACAGACATATATGCGTCCATCCGCCAACTCTACCAAGCCATGCACAATCTTCTGGTGGCAGAAATTCGCCATTCCCGTATCTTCTTTTATTTCCTTATACGTCTGCAACTGGTAATCATCAGCTCTGTCTATGCGCCCTATACCACAAGCCTGTGTACCAATCCAAAGCCGTTCCTTACTGTCTATACAGAGCGTAAAAGCAGAATTCATCCAATTCAATTTAGCGTATGCACGTATCTTACTTGTCCGCGGAGAATAGCACCATAGCCCCTGCTTCCACGTACCGACAAGAATATCTCCCTTAGCAGTCTCGACAAAGTCCTTCACACCCCAGCCGGTATATCGGTCTGTCCGTCCATCGGGAAAGAGTGCTTTTGTGTAATCTACATTGTAATGTTCAAACGAATCTTTATCCTTATTATATATAGAGAACCCATCATCGGTTCCCACATACACCGTACCGTCACTGGCTGTGAAAAGGGTATAGATAATCTTCTGGCTTTGCTTGGGGAAACGGTACAGACGGACAGTCCCCAACTCCATATTCAACCTCACCAACCCATCATTGGTTCCCGCCCACAAATATCCCTCTTTATCGGTGGTCAGGCTCCGCACATCACCTCCTAACTGAGGACACCGGACAACAGCATTAGTCAAAGGCTCTCTCAGGGAATATCCATCATAAACTTTGATGCCTTCAGATGTTCCTAACCACAACAAGCCCTGTCGGTCAAAGTGCATACAATACAATTCTTCAGATGGAGAAATATTAATATAGGACACGGTTTTACCATTGTCACTTACATACGGAAGAGCCTCTGCATGCAGTTCTGTCCACAAACATATAGCAACCAGTATCGCTATCAGTATTTTCATTTTTCGTAACATCATGCTTTGGAAAAAGAATCGGAAATATTGCTACAAAATTACTAATTTATTCAAGTTTCGCAAGTTGAACTTGCTCACAAAATGAAAATATCTGTACTACAATCTTTAAAACAGTGCACAAAAATCTCAAATCAACAGTGTAGTTTTTATAATCCACACTGTGGTTTACAAAATCCACACTGTTGTTTTTATAATCCACAGTGTGGATTTGAGAATTCAGTGCACTATTTTCAATTCTTTTCCACACATATAATATGTTTTCAAGGCATTGTCAGTGTATATAGAGTATAGTGTGCTTTCGTCGGTACAGGCAAACATCCCGCTTTAGACTGCTGTGACGAAAAGTACTCATAAACGAAATAAAGAAGGTCAGCAAACATATAAGGTAGAAAGAGGTAAAAAATCGTGCAAAAGAAGTAAAAAATTAGAGAATCCACAGATTGTTGACTTCCTTTTTTACAATAGTGTTCCTACATGAAGAATCATAGAATTAGTTTTGCAACATAAATTTCATACTTAAATTTAAAATGATGAATAACTACATGAAACTTAGAATTATCCCGGCTGCTATTCTGATAGCAATAGCAGAAATGAGCGGATTGAAGGCTGCAACTGTGCTACCAACCATGAAAGCTGCCGACGATTTCAATGGATCGGAAGTGGCTAATCTTGACAAGTTCGTTCCGACAACAGCCGACTACACTCTTGAAGTAGCAGGAAGTGCCGGCACACCTATCCACATCGGTTTCGGCAATATCAGCTATACACCTGTAGCTGACGGCATCCTCCGCTTTGTACAACACAACGGAAAGATTTATATTTTTGAGAACGACACCTATACCACCACGCTCATTCCTACTTATAACTATACAGAAACAGGTACGAACATTCTCCGTAATGGAAGTTTTGAAAATGTGGATGAACAACTCGCCTCTGGACGTTGGAAGGCTACAGAGTGGGAAACATGGGACGGAGGTACACCCACATGGGGCGGCGATGTCAATTATGTAAATGTACGTGAGAATGCAAACTATCGTTCCGATGGCACCAAGAGCATCATCCTTCACTCACGCAGTCGCTATCTCAGCCAGCAGCTGACAGCTAATTCCGTGGAACCCGACGCAATCTATCGCCTTAGCTGTGACTATTGGACTTCCGATGGCAACGACAATGGTGGCATCACCTACCAACTGTTGTTGGGTTCAACTCTTGCCGGAAATGATATACTGACGGCTGAAGGCTATACCACTCTTAATAACGACCACTCACAACAGTCATTTACCACCATCATACAGATGCCTCAGTCACTGCCTGACGAACTTTATTTTTCATTCTATCGTACAGAATCACGCGTTGATTGGCTTGACAACGTGCAGCTGACAAAGATTCAACCCACAGCCACCGGCATTACCGGTGTTACTAAAGCCATATATACAACCGGTGCTTATGCTCCAGAGAACATGGTTCTGCCGAATAATGTCAGCATCGACATGACCAGCAGCATTACCAACCCAAACTTCGATGACAATCTGAAAGGATGGACACTCACCGCCAATACACAGAGCAAGATTAGTACCGCAGAGAAAGGAGATGGATTCATTGCCGCCAATCAAAACCATTGGCAATTGTGGCAGAGCAGCGGAACACTGACGGGCAAAGCCTATCAGACCATCACCAACTTACCTAACGGCAAGTATGCCTTGTCCGCCGATATTGTCACCACAAGTTTCGGAGGCAGTATTTCACTCTATGCAAACTACGGCAAAACAGCTGTCACTTCCAATACGGCACAACACTATACAGTTACCGGCATTGTCACCAACGGCACATTGGAAATTGGTCTTGATTTAGCTACAACAAGCGGGGTGACCATTGATTTCGACACTTTCACCCTACAATACCTTGGTATGGATACCGATGGCTACCGTGAGGTATTGAGTCTGAAAATAAACGCTGTCCGCCAGACACTGGAACACATTGAAGACGGATTCGACACTACAATCCTCCAAACAGCCCTTACCGCAGCTGAAACATTGCCTAATGATGCTACAGCCAATGACATCATCACCACCATTGCCGCTATCGATACTGCCATGAATGAATATAATGCCTACGTGGAAGAGCGCGAGGCTGAGCGAAAACAGATTAAACA
The DNA here is from genome assembly GCA_017621515.1 of Bacteroidaceae bacterium. Taxonomy (GTDB): domain Bacteria; phylum Bacteroidota; class Bacteroidia; order Bacteroidales; family Bacteroidaceae; genus RGIG8745. The sequence continues at coordinate 10,585 of JAGASY010000001.1, read as the reverse complement.
TTTCACAGAACTCATCATTGACGCAAAGGCAGAACGCGATGCCGACACATATCCCGGTATTACTGTCTTTGATAAAGCTATCAATGTTGCCGAAACATATCTAACAGAGCTTAAAACCAACTTCTCAGCTGTCAGTCACAAACTGTCAGCCCAAAGAGATGCTCTCAATATTGCCCGCGAGAACTACTACAACTCACAATACACCACCGCCCCAGTGCAACAAAATATTTCTCATGTGGACCTCACACTGAACAGTTCTGAAAAATTCGTACTCCGTGTCGATAACAAACCTTTCTATGGCACAGAAATTCAGCTACGTCCCGACAAGCTACGAGGATACGAGGGATGGAACGAACAGGAGATAGAGGCTGTATTCAAACGAGCAGCCGACGATGGTTTCAATGCCGTTAGCGTACCTCTCTTCTGGAGTGAAGTGGAATTGGAAAAGAATCATTTCGATTGGCGCATTTTAGACCGCTACCTCGGCTGGTGCAAAAAGTATGACATGAAAATGGAACTCCTGTGGTTCTCATGGAGCAGCGGTGGACGTGTTCAGTACCTTTGGAACTATGGCGGGAAGCAAATACTGCGCACACCAGATTACGTGTGCTCTGCAGACGGCACCTCAGAGTTCAATATGCTTCGTACCGAATGGGAGTATTCACTCGACTGGCGCGATACCTCTCTTCGCGATCGCGACACATACGTACTCTCCCGCATCATGGAACATATAGCTCTATGGGATGCCAACAACGGAAAACCACATACAGTCATAGGTGTACAATTAGGTAACGAAGCTCGCAGTCACGGTAATAACAGTGCCACAAATGCCGAAATCATTGACTATTACCACCATGTGGGTGCAGCTGTCAAGCAATCGAAATATGTCACTTGGACACGACTCAACTGTGTATCATGGGAAACCAGTGGACGCACCAATGCGAATGAACAGAAACGTAACAATGGCGGAACCAATATCGATTTCGTAGGAGTAGATATCTACGGCACTAATGCCTCGAAAGTGAAAGGCAATCTTGACGGTTATCTCGGGGAGAACGGCAAGAACTTCCGCATGATTATGGAAATTGATGCCAAAGACAGCAACTCACCTCTCTACCAAATGGCAGCTCTCGCCGGCAACAAAGCCTTTGACTATTACAACATGGGACCTGTAGATGGTAACGGACTCTATAGCAACAGCGGTCACACACTGACCGAACGCAGCCACATCAATCTGGTGCGTCAACGCAATAAAATTCTGAATCTTGCCAACCAAGACATTGCCTTAAAGAAACATGGCAACAGTCTCTACGTTTACAACTATGCAGGAAACAGTACAAAAAGCGAAACAGGCATATACAATCTCACCTTCACTCCTAATGTAGCCACTACACAAGCCATAGCCATAGCCCACAATGCCAATGTAATATTGTTGCTATCAACCTCTACCGGCACATTCAGTTGGTCTGAAGACCTCAATGTGATTAAAGCAGAACGCGGATACATGGACGACAACAACGAATGGGTGAGCGAAGGCGAAATAAGCATAAGCACGAGACAACTTGCCATGCCTGCCACATCCTGTGTGCGTCTGCTTCTTGAAGGAGCACCCATAGGAAAAATCATCAATCCTTCTTTCGACAGCAATGATACAGGATGGACTATTACATACGACGGCACTGCCAATCCCAAAATCAGTACAGTGGCTAAACCACAAGAATCAACCTCACCACTCATTGCCGGCGGTCAACCACACCTACAGATATGGGACATCAATGCAACAGGGCAAATTACACAGACCGTAGAAGGTTTACCAGACGGACAATACGAAATTGGTGTCACTGTATGCCATGCGGGTAATGTCAGTCTCACTCTTTTTGCCAACGATGATGAAAAGGTCATTACAGCTGATGGTCGCCACACCGTGACAACTAATGTCTGTGACGGACGAGTGCATATCGGTCTCAGATTTGCCAGCAACAGCAATGCCGTAATTGATGTGGACGACTTCACATTAGTCTCTGTCACAACTGGAATAAAGCAGACAACGGTTCAAGAAGAGAATAAAAACATTCATGATGAAGCTATCTTTGACCTTTGCGGGCGCCGAATTGTCAATCCGGAACAAGGAATATATATAAAGAATGGCAAAAAGTTTTTTGTAAAACGCTATTAATGATTTATTTTGCAATATCAATCCATTGTATGACAAAACATGAAACAACATATAATAGAAACCTTTCAATAACAAAAAAATGAAAAAAATTACATTCTTACTCCTAATGGTCATAGCCACAACAATGATGGCACAAACCGATGTAACGAGCCAATACCAAATAAAAACGAGCGATGACGACCTCACCGAAATGCTTGAGACATGGCACAGTCTATGCGTCAGCGACACATTGGCAAAAGGACGTCAGAAATGGTACAACCGCGATGAAATGCTGGTTGCATTCGAATGCTATGATGAAGCAAGTAGCGATAAGAGCAAAATGCAGACCGCAATAGAACTCATGCAGACAGCTCATGGACATTATATTGAAATCACCGACTCCTATAAAAGCCTACGTTCTGAAGCCATTGCACTCTATACACAAACCAGCAAAAGCAAATTTGCCTTGCGTAGTTCGGTAAGCAGTATCCGCAGAGACATTATCTCTTATTACTCAAGAAATGAAGACCACTACGAATGGGTGAAGAAAACCCTACCCGAATTGCGCGCCATTGCCGATATGTTCGAATGGTACGGCAAATTAGGCAAGACTATTTCAATAGCCCGCAACCAATGTAAGGCCACTGATTATGAAGGCAAGGAAGTGTTTACCGCAGCCATGAGTGAAGCGTATCGGATACAGACCACTGCCACAGAGACAACTGACTTCCAGAAAAGCATCGCCGACATACAAGAAGCACAAACTGCCTATCTAAAACAACGTCCATCGGAATGGATAACCATCCAGAACGGGAAACTATGGAGGACAACAACCGGTGCAACAGTTCAAGCACATGCTCCGGGCTTCGTCCGTGTGGGCGATATATGGTACATGTGTGGCGAAGACCGTTCAAACTCATGGAATCCCGATGTGAACCTTTATTCCTCAACCGACCTGATAACATGGAAGTTTGAGAAGAAAATCATACAGAATGGTGTGACCACCAGTGAACTGGGCAGCAGCCGCATGATTGAACGTCCGAAACTGATGTATAACTCCAAGACCGACAAATATGTAGTATGGTGCCACTATGAGGCAAGCAACTATGGAGCCAGTGAAGCAGCCTGTTTTGAATGCGATTCAGTGAATGGAGCATATAAATATGTGTGGAGCGGACGTCCACTGAACATAAAGAGCCGCGATTGCAATGTGTTCCAAGATACAGACGGAACAGCCTATTTCATTTCTACCACAGAAGAGAACCGCCACTTGGGACTTTTCCGACTCAGCAACGATTACCACGAGGCTGTGGAACATACAGAACTTTTCTCTTGGCAGGGACGCGAGGCTCCTGCCATCGTAAAGATAGGCAATCGCTACTTCATGTTCAACTCAGCTTGCTCCGGATGGGACCCCAACCAGTGCAAAATGTCATACACAACAAATCTGAAAAACGGATGGAGCAACCTCGACAATGTGGGCAATCCGATTGCCTACGACACACAAGCTGCCGCCATCCTCGAAATCAAAGGAACTCGTCAGACCACCTATCTCTATGTGGGCGACCGCTGGCAAGACCCCGACCTGCCTAACACAAAGACCATCATCTTCCCTATCACGTTCAACGGAACCCGATGTGAATTCAAATATCATGAACGCTTCGACATCAATTTCGTCACCGGAGAATGGCGAGAGACACCTACCGATGAAATATTTGCCGACAAGAAAGACTGGAAGGTCATCGAATACAGCAGTCAGGAAACCAGCAGTGAAAACTCACCTGCCCGAAATGCCATCGACGGTAATGTGAACACCAAATGGCACACCAAGTATAGCGGCACAACCGCTGCTGCTCCCCACTACATCACTATTGACATGGGACGTGAACGTACAATCAAAGGATTCTTAGCCACACCACGTATGGACGACTCCACAAATGGACTTATCCGCAAGTACGAGTTCCAAGTAAGCACAGACGGCGAGACATGGAAAACAGTCATCGGCAATGACTGGCTTCCATACTGCACTGAGGTTACTTTTGCCAAACGTCAGTGTCGTTACATTAAACTCATCTGCAAAGAAGGCACCTATGCTTCTCTTGCAGAACTGGATGTAATTATAGATAAAGAAACGGAAACAGACATAGAGAATGTCTGCATCGACGATTCACACGAGAAGACAACCACTCACCGTACTTTTTTTGCTCTCAACGGCAGTCAGATAACAGAACCGACACAAGGCATATACATTGAAAAGGAGTTCTATGCTGACGGCACAAGCAAAAGCATAAAGAAATTAAGCAACAGATAGAATGGGTTCATCATCTCCAAGTCTGTACACGAGCTGTAAAAGTTCTGACTCATAGAGACAAGCCTACCAATATTTAATTTTCTCTATCAATTTCCTTGCAAGATGTGATTTTGTCTGGCATTTGTACAATTCCGAGCCGACAAAATCATCTTGCAAGGAAAATTATACCCACTACAAAAAGGCTAAAACATGACAAAAATCAATTTCTTCATTTTGACAAAATGATATTTTCGCCAAAAATGAAAATTTAACACTTGGAGCGATTTTTTGCCGATAACGAAGAGATGAAAAATTCAGTTCAAAGATAACCAATTGACAATCAACAGAATACAAAATTATTCAAAATGCTCAAAAAAATGCGCCGGACGCAATTTTTTGAGCATTTTGAATATTCTGATAATCCTTTGATTACTAATGCATTATATCTAAATCCGCCATTTTCGATCCTAAACACCTCCTCAAAATCATTCACTTTTAAGTTTTTGTACAGATGTTCTTCTAAAGCAGCAAATTATACATTTCTTAACATTTTATTCGTACCCCACAGCCTTTTATTTTGAAGCATGATGTTTTTTTATTTTCAGCGCGCTGTCGTCAAATTTTCAGCACACAGAAAATAAAATTGTAGCGCACTGCAAATAAAATTACAGTGCGCTGAAAATTTATTTGCTGTGCGCCAGAAATTTGAAAACTTAGTAGTTTTTTTCAAAAAGCTCTTCGCCGAGAATAAATAAATGTAAAAGAACTGTTCCAAAACGAAACACTATTTCACAAATTCCGGAGGCTTCACGAAATGCGCATAGAATCCTCGTTTTGCGAGGAAAGTCCGTCGCACTTCATTTTGAAGCGTTCCAGAGGACTTGAAATTTTAACATTTAGCAAAATCAAAAAGAAAGCATTTCAATAAAAACTATGTCATATTGATTCCTATACGCAATATCATCATTCTTTCTGTCAGAAAATAATTTTGTTAAAAAATATATATAAAAATTTTTATTATGGAAGCGTTTTGGAGATATTTAAGTGGATGCATTCAACAGACTCCTAAATCTCTACCTGCAAAGAAAGTCTGCGAATACACCCACTAAAAAAATCAGGAGAAGCTTGCCGAATACACCCAGCTAAAACCTCTTATTTCTCTGATGCCACATTATCTTTGATCGCGCCAAAATCCGAATCATACAATTTTGTATAAGCACGGATATACTTACGAAGTCCTGATACGATTTCTCGCGTTTCCTGCAACATATTAAGATATACATAGACCACCGTCATTGAGGATGGGTCACCTTCACGCAGTTGATGGAACAAACCGTTACTTGTCTCCGACAGCATATCTTTCATATCATCGCAATGACGGCGCAATGCAGACACAGAATCGGCAGTACATCCTCCCTCCATCATCTTGAACATTTCGCCAAAGAGAACATTTACATGTCCGCAAATTACTTTAAACTCAGCGACATATTGCGGAGGCAGTGGGTGGAAATTATTATCCACATGTTCACGGCATATCTCATTAATACGACGCAAGTTATACAGTATTCCCATACAGCAGTTGTTGCCCAAGTGAAACCACGCACTCTTTTCTATTGCTGTCTCACGGTTCACATGCCGTAGGCAAAGTGTCTCTTTGCGACGGGCATTCTTCAATACAGACTTCTGACGCAAAAGAATGGTTTCAGTCTTACCAAGTGTTCCAGCATTCTCTTCAATGAAAGCATCCGTTATCGTGCTATAACTTTCCTCGGCAAAATGCAGAAATTTCTGTTGCTGCTTAGTGACGTAGATAAGCAACAAATCCCATATTTGGGTCTTATCTTCTGTGGCAAGAATTGTCTGAAACAAGACATCGCCCCCATCCTCTGTTTTCTTGATACTGAAACGACGGTTACTGCGTATAATAAGGTATATGGTGAGCAATGCAAGCACCATCATCACCCAGTGACCGCCTATATGCATCAACAGAACTATGACTCCGGCACCAATGAAAGCTGCACCTGCTGTAATAAACCATCCGCCAATAACGGAAATGACTCCCGTAATGCGGAACACAGCACTCTCACGTCCCCAAGCACGGTCGGCGAGCGAAGTTCCCATAGCCACCATGAAAGTGACAAACGTAGTGGAAAGCGGAAGTTTGAGCGATGTACCCAGCGCGATGAGCGTACCGGCAAGCACAAGATTTATCGAACCGCGTATCAAGTCGAATGCCGCTCCCTGCTCCATGATAGTGTCATCGACATTGAAACGACTGTTAAACCACAAACGCACACGACGCGGAGTGTTATTCCTTACCCAATAGAAGAGTGAAAGCGTCCATCGAACCAACCGTCTTGCAATACGCGACGAACCGAACATTTCATCACCGCCCTGCTGGCTGCCAAGCCCGATTTCAGTCTTAGCCACATTCTGCGCTTTCTTTGAGGTGGCAAGCGAGAAAACCATAATAAGTCCCGCACCGATGAGGAAGATGACCGGTGTGTTGGCAGGGCCGTTGAGCGAATCCATCATGAAACCGTGCGCATCCCCGCCACCGTTTGCCGCATAGTCCTGATAAGAAGCCAGTCCGCTCAAAGGCACACCAATGAAATTCACAAGGTCATTGCCTGCAAATGCCATTGCCAATGAGAAAGTACCCATCAGCACAATAACTTTCAGCACATTCACTTTCAATACATACAACAGCTGCATAATCAGTGTGAACACCACAAAACAGCTTACAAGTATCAAGCCTGTATTATCCTTTATCCATTCTTTCACTTCGGGAGTCATGAACATCAAATCTTTGGCACCCTTCAATAGCAAGAAATAAATGATGGCAGTGGCACAAATGCCGCCGAAGATGCCAATCTTCCATTTCAGACGACTGCGGTAATTGAACGAGAATACCATTCGTGCAAGAAACTGGACAATGGTACCAAAGACAAATGCAATCGCCACAGAAAGAAATATACCCAATATCACCGACAAAGCTTTTTCCGTATTAAGCAAGTCGTTGAATCCCAAGTCGCTTCCTCCTGCCATTTTTACCAGAGCCACTACAAACGTGGCTCCCAACAATTCAAACACCATTGAAACAGTGGTGGAAGTAGGCATACCCAACGAATTGAACACATCAAGCAGGATAATGTCCGTCACCATCACTGCCATAAAAATACAAATCAAGTCGTAAAATGAGAAATACTCAGGACGGAAGATACCATGACGTGCAATATCCATCATTCCGTTGCTCATGGCTGCACCGATAAATACACCCACCGAAGCCACAATGATGATTCGCTTGAAAGGAGCCGCTTTTGACCCGATGGCTGAATTAAGAAAGTTGACCGCATCATTACTCACTCCCACCGACAAATCAAATATTGCCAATAGAAAAAGAAAGATGACCACACATAAAAATAAAATGTCCATACTTTGTTTTGAATTAAATTAATCATTGTTATTATTCGAAGACAAAGAAAAACGGATTTTGTTTCATAAATGTTTCATATTTTTTAAGAATTTGTTTAAGTGGGTGGATTCAACAGACACCTCCGTCGCAAGATTCTCAAATTCTCCTGTTTAAGCAGATGTATTCACAAATACACCCATTAAACACATGAGGAATCTGTGAATACACCCCCAACCAAACACACGAGGAGTCTATGAATACACCTATATTAGAATCTATCAAGAAAAACTACACCAGCAAACTTCCGCATTTTATTAAGTTTTCATTAAACTTTTTTAGGGATGCTAATTGTCATTACATTATTATGTATTTTTGCGGCATCAAACATCATTCTTAAAATATGGAAAGAAACAAACGAATACTTGTGGTTGACGATGAAGAGACTTTATGCGAAGCACTCCAGTTCAACCTTGAAGCCGAAGGATACAAAGTAGATACGGCACACAGTGCAGAAGAAGCTCTTACGCTCGACCTGACCCGATATGACCTGTTCTTACTCGACATCATGATGGGAGAAATATCGGGCATACAGCTTGCACGCATCATTAAATCAAATCCGGCCACCACAAAACTCCCCATCATATTCTGCACCGCCAAAGATACGGAAGATGATGTAGTGGCAGGCTTCGACTTGGGAGCCGACGACTATATCATGAAACCTTATTCTCTGCGCACCGTATCGGCACGAATACGAGCTGTGTTGCGCCGTACCACCACAGTCCAACCCACGGCAACGAATCAAGACTCGGCAGACACCATAGCTTATTACGGACTGAAAATCATACCGTCGAAGAAGATATGTATCGTAGATGGAAAGGAAGTGAATCTGCCGCGCAAGGAATTTGAAATATTGCTGAAGCTGCTCTCCAACAGAGGAAGAATATTCACCCGCGAAGAACTGCTCAAAGGGATATGGTCAGACAATGTAGTGGTACTCGACCGCGTGGTAGATGTAAACATCACACGCATACGACAGAAGATTGGATGCTACGGAAAGAACATTATCACACGCTCAGGTTACGGCTATGGCTTTATGGAATAAAATCACCTACTCGCAGCGGCTGTTCCTCTGGCTGCTGGGCTACTCGATACTGCTTGTAAGTTGTTTCATCAGCTTTCAATACTACCGCGAAAAGAAATTCAAGGCGGACGAACTGAATGCACAGCTACAACTGATAAACCTCCATATCTTCGAAGATCTGGCCGACGGCATCGACGCATTACAGATTTCCAAATCCCAGCTACATCCTTTCGACGAACTCCGTATAAGTGTCATTGACAACACCGGACATGTGGTCTATGACAATACGCTCGACACCATACCCGATGCAAACCACCTGTCGCGAGAAGAAATAGTACAGGCTTTCAAGTCCGGCTCAGGATACGCGGTGCGCCGCCACAGCGAAAGTACCGGAGAAAACTATTTCTATTCCGCCACACTGGGAAAAGACGGATATGTGGTACGCAGTGCTGTCCCCTACACAGTGTCACTCACCGAACTGCTCCGCGCCGACTTCAACTTCCTGTGGATAATGGGAGGAGCGACATTAATCATGTGCATATTAGGCTACTTTGCTACTCACAGGTTAGGACTCCACATTCTGAGGCTTAATCGGTTTGCAGAAAGTGCGGAACGCGGCGAAAGAATATACGACACGGAACCCTTTCCACAAGACGAACTGGGGGCTATATCCAATCATATTGTCCGCCTCTATGCCAATCTGCAACAAGCATACGCCGACCGAGACTGCGAACACCGTGCAGCCCTGCATGAACAGCAGGAAAAAGAGCGGATAAAGAAGCAACTCACCAATAACATCAATCATGAACTGAAAACACCTGTGGCTTCTATTCAAGTATGTATAGAAACCCTATTGGCACACAGAAACCTGACTCAAGAGAAGCGTGAGGATTTTCTCCGCCGCTGTCTTGCCAACACCGACCGCCTACGGCATCTCCTTTCCGACATATCACTTATCACACGCATGGATGAGGCCCCGTCATCTGTCACACGCGAACCGCTCAACATGACAAATATCATTGCCGAAGTGGTAGATGACTGCACACCTATGGCGGCAAGCAAAGGGATGGAAATCATGAACGAAGTCACCACCCCACTGTTCATTAAAGGCAACGCATCACTTCTTTCATCGGTCTTCCGAAACCTCATAGACAATGCCATCGCTTATAGCGGAGGCAAAAAAATAAATATCAGAAGTCTGCCTTCCGACAATCCTCAATCTTCCGACAGTACAGAAAATGAAAAAACAGTCCTTATACTGTCTGATGACGGTTGCGGTGTACCGTCAAAGCATCTTCCTCTCCTGTTCGAGCGTTTCTACCGCATAGATAAAGGACGTTCACGCGCAACCGGAGGAACAGGTCTCGGACTTTCCATTGTCAAAAATGCCATCCTGCTGCATGGCGGCTCCATATCCGTAGAGAACAGACCCAACGGAGGATTGGAATTTACCATCTCTCTTCCTCTTGCACATACTATCTCCGAAATAGACCGTTAACTTAAGTGGGTGTCTTCGACAGACTCCTCCTATAAGGTTAGCTAACATATTCGACAGACTCCTCCGTCGCTACGCGCCACCTCCTCTAAGAGGAGGAGCCTATATACCTCTCCCTGAAAAGACTATGATGCGGGTGTATAGCACTG
>JAGASY010000049.1 GCA_017621515.1 Bacteroidaceae bacterium | reverse complement strand
GGCTCCTCCCCTGTTAGGGGCAATTGCGGAATAGGAGCAATTGGGGAGCTTGCGACGGAGGGCATGGCGCGTAGCGACAGAGGAGTCTGTCGGATACCCCCACTTAAAACAGCATGAGGAGTCTGTGAATCGCTCACTTGAACAGCGTGAGGAGTCTGTCAAATACAACCACCAAAACAATCGGAATAATCCCGACAAGGTGCGAATACCAGCTGTAATGGTTGGGATTTGTTTTTATCTACCACCAGTTTTTGGTGGTGCATTCCGTTTTCATAATGCGGTTCGTTTTCAACTTAACAGGAATGATAATAATGTAGTTTTGCCTACAGAAGTGCTTAATGACCTAACTTATAATGATATAAATGGAGAAAATCGTGTTCTGGAACAAGTTTTTCATCCTAACGGTATTGGTATTCAAGAAAATGCTATATCTTTGTACAAACAAATAATTGAAGCTATGATACGTTCAATACCAAATCCTCCGATGGATCGAGAAGATGTCGATCGTTTCCGTCGTAATCTGGAGAAACATCTCCGGGGGGATTTCAGCGCAGAAGAACGACATCGCATTGAAGAGCGTAAGGCTCGGACAGAATCTATAACCAAACGCATAATAGCTAATTGCGGTGGAAAAAACCCAATACTCGGATATTGACATCCAGATAAGAATGATGACGGACGCAGACTATGAGAATATGTCTGCGTTTTCATGCGGAGTTGATGAACTTGATAAATTCTTCAGAACCGAAGTTAAAGAGTGCGTTGAGCGAAGGTATCTTTCCGCATATTGCGCTTTTACAGAATCTCATGGAATAGTGGCAGCATTCACTTTAATGAATGACTCCATTATGATTGGTGGAGATGATGAAAAAGCGGATTTCTTTGAAGACTTGCGATTAGAGGAAGACGCAAACATCGTGAATTTTTTCAAGCAGCAGTCTTCATATCCGGCAATCAACATCGGACATTTAGGAACTGCTATTGAATATCAAGGGAATGGTATTGGAATGGCTATTATAGAATTTGTCGCAGGCACTTTTTCCATGTATCGACAAGCAGGATGCCAATTCATAACCGTTGATACCCTCAATAACCCTCGGACTATACGATTCTATTCATCTAATGGATTCTCTTTCCAAACAAACAAAGACTTTTTTGCCTTAACACGACGAATGTACCGGATTCTATAAATAACACATAATCCTCTGGATTTATGTAATGTGTTCATTAAAAACACATTGAGAATCCGTTTTAAAATGATTCGTTATAGTTAGGAGTCTGTCGAAGACAATCACCTAAACAAAGTTGCACGCACCTGCTTAAACAAAAAAAGGCTGTCCCCATTCCATACATGGAACAGGGACAGCCTTACTTATTATCAAGAATACCGCGCCATGCGGCATTCCCCAAAGCGACAAAACGAAAGAACGACTATTCGCTGCGGGTGATTACGGCGCGGCTCAGACGAGGGTCGTTGTAGTACATGTTGTCCACACCACCCTTGTGGTCCATCTTGAGCTGTGCAGGGTTCACACCGAACTCCTTGGTCAAGCAGTCATAGACAGCCTGGGCACGCTCTATACTCAGACGCTCGTTAATCTTCTTATTACCAGTCCCGGCATCCGCATATCCGGTGACAGTATATACGGCATCCGGGTCGGCCTCCTTGATAATCTCGGCAAGCATACCGAGGTTCACACGCGCCTCGTTAGAGAGTTCGCTCCTGTTGATTTTGAACACCACAAGGTTGCCGGCGGCAATCTTCTTGATGATAGTGGTGGTGACGATGGTATCCGGCTTGATACTATCAATCATATCTATCAGTCTCTGGTTCTCTGCCGTCATATCATTAAGAGCCTGACGCAATGCTTGCAACTCCTGCTCATTATGATAAACAAGCGTTCTGCTGCGCTCCCATCCGCGCTGCTTGAACCTGTAGGTCAGACCCACTGTCACAGAGAGCAGACCGTCGCCGCTGCGTCCGCCCTCCTCACCGTCGAAACGGTCGTGGGTGTACATGCCGCGCACGTCAAGATTGATGTCAAGAGCGTCCGTCACACGGAAGGAGTTCATGACACCGATATTGGCTGTCACCTCCTTCGACTGCGGAGCGTCCCATACACGTCCCCATCCGAGTCCGATGTAAGGGCTGCAATTCCACACACGGTCTTCGTTATATCCGAAGAAGAGGTTGGAGAAGTTGAACATCACGTCGGCATGTAGATTGAAGAAGTCGAACTTAGACTCTTTCAACCAGTAGCCCTGCCACGGTTTGTCGCCTATCGGCTTACCATTGGAGTGCGCCTCATTCTGCGTGGCTCCCTTAGCAGAGAGTCCGCTGTACATCACTCGCAAACCTAAGCCGGGGGTGAACCACTTGCCTACCGCCACATCGAGGGCAGGCGACAGGCGGTGTCCGAACTTCAGCTGCTTGTTGTGGTCGCTAAAGAATATCTGTGCGCCGCCTCCCACGCTCACGAAGCAGTTGTTCCAGAACGTGTTGGTCTCAACCTTGTACTTGTTGGCGGAGTACAGCGTGTCCGGAACACCGGCTATACTTATACTGTCTGTCTGCTCCTGACCGAGCAACGGACTTACAGCCATGCCGAGCATAACCGTACATAATAAGTTTCTTATCATATCTTTATTGTGTTTTATGTTCTTGAAAAGAAATGAAGTTACGAGATAATTTGCTCTATTTAACGTCACGGACGAAAATCAAAACACCGCTACTACCACTTAAGTGTTTCGCCAAGTTATAATTTGTATAAATCTTAGAAATACCGTTCTCTATTTCCGTTCTTGTTTCAAATTTAAACGGATACTTACGGTCTGTGAAATTTGTATAAGAAAACCATGTAGAGGAAAATACAGTATTACCATTACCATACGTAGGCAAGAATTGCGGTGTACCTTTATTTTTATTACAAACATACATAAGCATCAGCTCACGTTGATTCGGAACTCGCCATTCTCCCACATCGCTCTTATCCGTTTCCTGATAATATGCAGCAGCATATCTTTTCATTCTTGAAAGAACAACTGGATTTTTAATAGAAAATTCAGAATCGAAAGAGTTGAAAAGACAACTATAATTAGACTCAGAGGCAATAACTTTGTCATTTGAATTTAATTTTGAACTATCAAAATGTCCCTTAGATGGGTCTGCCACTTCAAACCTCTTATACACTCTGTTTTGTTCACTACGCTCATTATGATAATCATAGCTTCCTGTCATATAATTAGGGCGAAGATTCTCCAGCTTTTCACAATTGATTATCCTTGTATCCTTTTCTACAAACACAGGGAAAACAACAGCATGTTCTTTTGTATAGAAATTACCGTCACCATACTCTTGACGATGCATGTTATCCAACGCTGTAGTTCTCAAATTCCTAACACATCGTATATGGTTTATGTTCTTTCCTGTACCGTTAAGCTGGTTCCAATCAGCCAATCCACCATAACAAGCTCCTTGGTCTTGCCAATAAAGACGATTATCATCTGACGAACTTGTAAAATAATGCTGAATTCCATCCATTAATTTACTATCAGTTCCCCATGTATCCCAAAGGGTATCATCCATCAAGCGTGTATCTTCCTGCAACCTGTTCTGTCCCATCCAAATGATCAAATACTGGTTTACAGCCGGCAAATACCATTTCACACTATTCACATCCACTGTGTTCTCATTAGTCAACACCAACCTGTTGCGCGCAAGAGCACCGGTCAACGGACTCTTCACATTACTATTAACGTAATAATCTATATTATGATTTCCTCCTGCATATAGTTGGTAGTTTTTATTATCATACCAACGATGCCTGCTTCGTGTATTATTCTCAACGGGATTGCGATAACCGATAAACTTCCATACATCCGAATTCACCTGTAACATATCATTATTTTCAAGAAGATATCTTGTATTTACCAATCCTTGGTCATTAGAAACATTATCCTCTGATACTGAGTTCATAGTTCCTCCAGCGTGTTTTACCCATTCCATTCCTCCCGTTTCATCCCAAGTCTCTATACCGTATGGAGTGTCAAACGGACCGACGTTATCCAAATTGAAAGACGACTTGATGGAACGCTGTGATACTTGGAACGTAAGTTCCAAATGAACAATCGAATGTTCATCTGGACTTGTGGAAGTATCTCTTGGGTCTAACACAAATATACGGTCGCTTGTATTTGCAAACTCAGCCGGTAACAAGTCGTCATAGAAATATTCATCTACATAAGCAACGGTACAATGATATTTCTTAGTAACTTCTTTACCTGATTCATCTTTCTCCGTTTGGCTATATTCTACTGTATACAGATCCGGATTTGCCAGAAAATCTACAATTGTTTTAGGTCCTCCTTCTTCACCTAACTGTTTAGTATCGTCATACGGATATTTTGGAATGGTAATTACACCATCAACAATTTCAGGTTGACCAAATTTTATCCAATAAATATCCTTATCTTTGTCTGTGCCCGATACCTCATATTTCTTGCCATTCTTTACAAGTGTTACAGTTTCAAGCTGTCTGCCTGTCTTAGGAGTTGTAATCTGTACTTTGTGAGTACCTTCACCCTCAGATGGATAAAAATTACCTTCTTTTAAAGCGGTATATGCTCCATCTTCTATTTTTATAACAGCACGCTCATAGTGAGCATCCAACAAGAAAGTATTGTGCAACTTTGTCAAATTCCCTTCAGCTCCGGGGAATTGTCCTCCATCTACCTCAACAGACACATCCCCAGTAACTGTAGCTTCATTGGTAATCGTACTTACCCCGCTTATAGTGACTGTATATTTATGGAACTCATTACGATGTACATTGAAGTTACCAAATTTACCTCCCGTTTGACTTGTGCCAAAATTGCCCAAGTGAATGGTATAGGTACATTCGCCCACATAGTTAGTTCCAGTATAGAGTCCTTTTACCACCACGTATGTACTAAATTCAGGAGCATTCTTAAAATTCTTCTTTTTTGCTGCACCTTGTTCATCCTCAGTAGTTTTTTCCGGCACAATCCATTTGTCACGGTCAGCATAAGAATTTGTCACAGTTCCCTCTTTTGCAGCCTGTACATTCTCCAGCATAAAGAAGCCGAAAGTGTTTCCTCCAATCTTAATAGGAGTATCTATATCGAAATAATCATCAGCAGACACATTTTGAAGGATATTGTCTCCTTTTTCTGCACCAATGAAAGTGGTTTCGTCCAACAAATTTGCTTTCTTTGGCAAATTATAGACTGTATATTCATAAGGGTTAAAAGTGACTCCATTGCTACTCTTAAATTCAAACTCAATATGAGCGGCAATGCGCCTCAAATTCAAATGAAGAGAATTTTCTCCGACTTCTTCTGCCACTTCTTCATTGGAGTAAAGTACAAGCTTGTCACCGCCATCAAGCACCTGCGACATAGGAAACAATTCTGTACCCTCCATTTTGTAAACAGAGCCGTTGTTTTTTGCAAACTCCTCTTTCAGTTCGCTTTCGCTCATGTTCTCCAATTCAGCCTTTGTCCATCCACAGTACTTACTGTCATAATTGGCAATGGCATAGACTCTGTACGTACCGCTTTTGGTGTCAATACTTTGAGTCAGTGTATATGTGCGATGCCCCAAATTATCATCAATAGTGGATGTTCCCAGTTTGCCTGTAAGGTCTATGATTTCCTTACGGCCGCTTTCTGCAAACATCACAAGAATCAGATTTTCAATCTCACTTTCATAATCATTGACAGCACGAGTGACTTCCACCTTGTCTGTCACCGGAACTTCTATGCTCAGCCTCATACTTGCCGCCAGTCCCTCTTTTACACCCCCTGTTATTGACTCTTTGTCGCTACATGCAGAAAAGAATGCTACAACAAACGCAAGACATACATAATTAAACCATTTCATATTAATACCTCCTATTAATAAAAACCTATTTCATTTTCTACTTCTTTCTTGTCGGCAACTCCGAACTCGGAATAGCTCTCTACTTCAATAGTAGATTCCTTTACTTCAGCCGGCTCATTGGATGAGCAGAAATTGCCCTCCACCTCGACTTCCATTTTCTCTGTAAATGGAGTTTCATAAACTTGTTTTTCCATAACCACTTGTTTTTTTATTTGTTAATATTCATTATCTCAATAATTATTTTCTGATTAGGAGTCTGCACGGACTACAACCGTCATACACCGCTTCCAGTTCAGAAGAAAAGAAATAGACTATTTTCCCAAACCGTCTATTCTTCCGAAGTTCTTTGCGATTGATGAATTTCTGTCCTTCACCAAGAACAGGAAAAAATACATGTTTAATTTTAAATGAACTTCTTATATATCTCTTCGCAAACAGGCAACGGTCAGAAGACATGCGACTGTCTGTCTTAAAAACTGTTCTTATTATAGTTATACACGAATGTATTCGGCAGACTCTTTCATACTGTTTAGGTGGTGTACTCACAAACCACTCATGCTGTTTAAGTAGTGTATTTACAGACTACTCAGTTAGAAAACAATTGGAGAACTTACACAAGAAGAGTCTGTCAAGAACACTTGCATAACTATAACATTAAAACAGCTTCTTAACCTAATCCGAAAAATTTCTTCTTTTTCTTGCTTTTCCCATAACCGTAGCCATAGTGTCCATACCCATAACCATAGCCGTAACCGTAGCCATATCCATAACCATAGCCGCGCTTATGCGGATCCACACCGTTCAGGAGCATTGCCATATTGGCAAGCTTCTTATCCTGATACAGACTCTCAATATCCGGCAACTGACGGCGGTCGAACTTCCCGGCACGCACCACAAATATCGTGATGTCCGCAATACGGTTGACAATGGCGGCATCGGCAATGATTCCCACCGGCACATTGTCCGCAATGATATAGTCGAACCGACTTCTCAATTCATCGACAAGCTCGTCCAGACGCTTGTCCATGAGCAGTTCCGCAGGATTAGGCGCCACAGCACCGGCAGTGACGATGCTGATATTCTCGCAATGCTCATCCTGCTGTATGATGTCGTCAATCTTCACATCCGTATCCGCCAGATAGTTCGTCACTCCCATACGGTGTTTCCTCATGTGCCCCGAAAGGGTTCCCTTGCGGATGTCGAGGTCGAGCAGCACCACGCGCTTGTTAGCAAACATGAGACTCATGGCGAGATTGCGCGAGATGAAGGTCTTTCCCGCACCCTCATTGAAAGACGTAAAGGTGATGACCTTCGCTCCCCCGTTCTTCTTCATCATGAACTCTATATTGGTGCGCAGAATCCTGAATGCCTCCGACACCATGTCGTCTCCGCTCTTGGTGATGACGGCACTCTTCTTCTGCTTCGCCATGCCCTTGTCAATAGGAATCTCCCCGAGAAACGGCACGCTGACAACCCCCTCAAGCTCCTTGCGACTGTGGACCCGGGTGTCCATGAAGAGAATCATGAGGAAGGCGACCACAGGAATCGCCAGTCCGATAAGACCACCGAGCAGCAACATGCGCTGACGGTTAGGCGAAATAGGCATGTTTCCTCCTTCCGCACTGTCGATGACACGCGCGTTGTTGTCCGCCATTGCCTGCGACAGAGCGTTCTCCTCACGCTTGTTGAGCAGGAACAGGTAGAGCGATTCCTTTATCTTCTGCTGTCTCTCAATGGAAAGCATTTCCCTTTGCTTTGTAGGAATGGACACAACACGGCTCTGCGCACTCCGCTCTCGACTCAGAGCATCATTGCGCTTCACATTAAGTCCGACAATCACATTGTCAACGGCACGTATGATACTTTGCTTCATCGCCCTGAGCGAATTGTTGAGTTCCTCCACAATGGGATTGGAATCGCTGCTGTCGTCAATCAGTTTGTCACGGCGCAACTTGATGTTATTGTACTGGCTGATGAGACTTTCAAGGTTGGCATCGCTGACACCGGTGTTCGCCGGTATAAGCTCTGTATCCTTAGTAGGATCCGTGAGATAGCTTTTGATGAAATTGACAAGTCTGATTTGTGTTTCAAGCTCCAATGCAACAGTATTGTACTCCTGCTTCTCTCCCATGTACATTCCTGCGGCACTACCAAGGTCTATCACCTGATTAGACTTCTTGAAATCCTCCAGTTCGGTCTCCACACCGCCAAGTTCTTTTTCTATGATGATGAGACGTTCATTGATGAAGTCCGCCGTGTTGATGGCAATCTGGTTCTTGTCGTTGATGGCTTCTTCGTTATATACCACGATGAGCATATTGAGCACATCCTCGGCACGTTCCGGAGAACTGTCTTTCAAGGACAAACGAAGGATGGACGACTCGTTTTCCTCCTGCCTGATTCCTAAATTAGCGAGATACATGCCCACCATAGCATCGACAGGCATCTTGCATACGTTCACATCCATTCCGTAGCACGACTTGCCATAATAGTTTGTCGGAGCGACCACCATGCGACAACCGCGAATCGTCACCGTATCATTAAGACGCACAGCATACTTGGCATCGTCTTTCTTCCCGCCAAAGGCCGAGAGCACAACAGATTTGTCGTCTTTCGGTGTGACTACAAAGCTGACACTGCTTTTCGGACTGCTATCGAGAAACGAGACCTGCACAGGAGACATCGTGTAAAGTTCCTTATGGCGGAGACGTATCTTGATGGTATAGGATACATCTGCATGAAGCCGTGTCACAGTCTCGCTCATCAGTTTTTTCGACTTGAACTGCAATATCTCGTTTGCCACATTGACCTTATTAATATAGTTGTCGTAGCGGTCAAGCCCGGCGGTGTTAGTCTTGTTCGAAGGGTCTTTTATTATCACTGTGGCGGAGCGGAAATAGACCAACGGCGACTTCGCACACTGATACCATGCAAGTCCGCAGCAGACAATGACAGAAAGCAGAAACCATTGCCACTTCGACACCAGATACATCAGCAGATCCACAAGATTAATCCCCTGTTCGTTCTTGCTATTATTATTTTTCAATTCCATATCTTATATATTTTTTGTCCCCGGCTATTTAAGTATCCACACTATGCTGGTAATCAGGGAACCTACGCTGACAAGAATAGAGGCTGCCCTCCACCCATTGTCCGTCTTGCTGCTCTTCCTGTACTCCGGCTCGACATACACGATATCATTCTGCTGGAGGTAGAAGCATGGGGAATCGAAGATGTCCTTGCTGTGCAAGTCGTGTACAAACATCTGCCTCTCGCCGCCAATCTCACGTATGACCATCACACGATCGACACGCGCATTAAGACTGAGGTCGCCCGCCTTGGCTATCGCCTCAAGAAGCGTGACACGGTCGCCATCTACAGAATAAGTACCGTTGCCGCTCACCGCCCCGAGAACAGTGTAGTGGAAGTTGAGAAACTCCACACTCACGAGAGGGTCTTTGATGTAATTACCGTCGATGATTTTCTTTCTTATCATCTCACAAAGACTGCTGACTGTCATTCCCTCCACATGCAAAGTCCCGAGGATAGGGAAATTTATGTTCCCGTCAGAATCCACGCGATAGCCCTTCTCCCTCAATGCCGTGTTTGCCGAAGCGGCTTTCACACTCCCATCGGCAGCCACACTGACTGTTCCGTTCTGAATGTTAAAAGGAATCGCCAGCTCAGGATTCTTACAATTCACCGTAATGGACAGCCTGTCATCGCGGTGTACGATGGCCTCATGCTTAGTGTCGAAAGGATATTTTTCGCCCATTTCCATGTCCGCCAAATAGACAAACTTTTTGTTTGAGGAGCATGACGACAACAATACCACCACCAACAGACCAATAAATGCTACATGTTTTTTCATTTCAAGATTATTTGTGTAATGTTTTGTTTTAAATTTATTTTTATGATTACAGGAGCATAAATGTTTGAAATCTATGCAGTTGTTTTCAGATGATTCTTTTTTTGTCTAAAAAGAAAGAAGTCTGTGAATGACATCCACAAAGTCCCTAAAAAAGCTTCCATAAAAAAATTTTTGAATTCATTTTTTAACTAAAATATTTTTCTGACAAAAAGACAGAAAATTCGAGGATACAGAAATCAAAATGGTTACGATTTCATTATATTGCTTTCTTTTTGATTTCGTCAAATGTTAAAAATCCAAGCTCTCTGGAACGCTTCAAAATGAAGCGAGAAGAACTTTTCTCGAAGAACGGGGATTCTATGCGCATTCTCAAAAGCTTCTGAGAAATGTGAAATAGTGTTTCGTTTTAGAGCGGTTCTTTTACATTTATTTATCTCCGGCGAAGAGTCTTTTTGAAAAAAGTACTAAGTTCTCAAATTTTCAGCGCACTGTCGTCACATTTCCAGCGCACTGTAATTTTATTTGCTGTGCGCTACAATTTTAAAAACTTAGTAGTTTGGAGAAATTTTCAGCGTGGAGTTTTTGAAAAAGCACTGGAGAGCGGAAAAAAAGACAGCAGACTCAGGTCGAAATGTTAAGAAATGTATAATTTAATGCTTAAAAAGAGTGTCTGAACAAGAACTTAAAAATGAGTGTATTTGGAGCGGCATTTGGAGATTAGAACTGCAGGTTTAGTCATAAACCATTCATTATCAACAAATTACTAAAACATTCAAAATATTCAAAAAATTGTGTCCGACACGTTTTTTCCAAGCCTTTTGAGATTTTTATATTTAATTGATTGTCAGCATGTTATGTTTACATCTAAATTTTCGTCTCTTCTCCATCGGCAAAAAACCGCTCGAAATGTTAAATTTTCAATTTGGGCGAAAATATCATTTTGTCATTTTAAAACATGGTATTTTTGCTCATTTTTTGCTGTTTTTATCTGGAGGTATTCATGTTGTATTTAGTGGGTGTCTTTGACAGACTCCTCCGTCGCTACCGCGCCACCTCCCCTAACAGCT
>JAGASY010000048.1 GCA_017621515.1 Bacteroidaceae bacterium | reverse complement strand
GCGTCATTGCCTATACCGTCAAAAATATTCTGCTCACATATACAAAGATACTAATTTTTCTTGAGATATACAATCATTTGACTGACAATCAATCGATTAAATCATAAAAGATGTGTACAAAGAGTAGTTGTTTAGGGGAGGAGCCTATATACCTCACCTTGGAATGCTGTCAATGAGGCAATTGGCACTGACACCCAACATGGTAACTTGGCTCCTCCCCTAAATTAGGGGAGGTGGCGCGTAGCGACGGAGGAGTCTGTCGAATATGTCCATAAAAAACAGCGGAGGAGTCTATCGAAGACATCCACATGGTTATAACAAATAAATTTAAGAACAACTTCTCATTTTAAAACAGCAAAAAATAAACACCAGAATTCCATCCATCCACTCCTCTATTACTATAATAAAATAAAAATTAAGCTGTTTAGAAATATAATCGCTAACTTTGCATCGAAACATTAATAATGTAAAGACATGAATCTGAAAAGACATATACCAATTGTATTACTGTGGACTTCAATAATATTGGTCAGTTCGTGCGGCGAAGACCGTACATACGAATATGAGGAGAAGACGGAACGCAGCCATTGGATGATAGACACCATGAAGGAATGGTATCTCTGGGGTGATTCCATTTATGAACCGGAGTGGAAGGATTTCTTCGCTGCCCCACCCGACTTCTTCAAGAAGTTGACAGGCATGAGCAAGATGAACGACAAATGGTCTTATTGCGCCATCGACACAACACTGATTGATTACCATGAACGAGGGCAGTTCAACCACATCAACTCCTACGGAATGGATTTTGTAGTTATGACCGACCCCACAGGAAGCACAACACGCAGCTATGCCCGTGTAACAAGTGTTCTCCCCGGTTCGCCCGCTGCTGAGTGCGGAATGAGACGCAATGACTTCATAAGTAGCATTGACGGAGCAAAACTGACCTCGAACAATTCAACTTTATTGAAAAGCGGAAAGTCGAGAACGCTTGAAATAAGTAGAATTGGGACAGACGAGGAGGCAGAAGGACTTGTATGGACATCAACTACAGAAGTGGAGTTGCCCGCATCCCGTTATGTAGAAGACTACGCATTTCCCTTGGATACAGTTTATGACATGGGGGACCTGCGCATAGGATATATAATGTGCACGCGAATGCAGCCTCATGCACCAGAAAAAGAAGCAAACACGGAAGACTATCTTTCCGACATGGAACGCATATTCTCCTCCATGAAATCTATGTCGCCGGACGAACTTGTCATTGATTTGCGTCTATGCAATGACGGAACAATGGACATGGCATGTCGCATGGCTTCATACGTGGTGTCGGCAGAGCATCTTGACAATGTTTTTGCTTGTACCTTCTGGAACAAACACAAAGAGGAACGCAATTCTGAAATATTGTATGATAAGTCGTTGACAGGCAAGACACTCGGTATGCACCGAATTTTTGTCATTACGAGCAATTATACCACCGGTGCAGCCGAATGGTTTGTACATTCACTTCGTACCACCTTAGGAGAGGACAACGTACTTGTGGTAGGTGAGCCGACAGCAGGACAAAACGTAATGACTTATGCTGTGCCTTCGGACTATCGGTTTACGCTCTATCTTGCAGTGGCATACGTTGCTGATTCGGAGGGAAATTATGATTATGCGTCAGGTTTGCAGCCCGATATGGGAATAAATGAATTTGAATATGTAGAGCTTTACCCATACGGCGATTTGCGTGAATCTCTGTTGGCAGGAGCTGTAGAGTTTATATATGGAGTGAGAGAATGACAGAGTGACGGGATTAACGATTATTGACAGCCATGCAAACAGACTTGAACAAACAGACTGATGATTTTATGACGGAAGGACTGACTAATGAACAAGTCAGGGAGAGTCGTGAAAGATACGGAGCCAACACCTTGACTCCGAAAAAAGGGAAATCATTGATCGGAAAGTTTTTGGGCAAATTCAATGACCCGATGATTGTGATATTGCTTGTGGCAGGAATATTGTCATTGTGCATCTCCTTTTACGAATATTACGGTGTCGGAGGAAGTTCACGTGCGTTTTTTGAACCGGTAGGAATATTTGTGGCAGTACTGCTATCTACCGGACTTGCTTTTGTTTTTGAACTGAAGGCAGACAGAGAATTTACACTTCTCAACCAAGTGAAGGACGACGAAGCAGTGAAAGTGGTTCGCAATGCCGGTGTACACGAGATTCCGCGCAAGGATGTGGTTGTCGGCGATGTGGTGATATTGTCTGCTGGTGATGAGATTCCGGCAGACGGAGTGCTTCTTGAAAGTGTATCGCTCAGGGTCAATGAATCCACACTTACAGGAGAGCCGATGTGCCGCAAAACCACAGACAGCTCTATGTTTGATGCAGAAGCCACATTCCCCTCGAATCGCCTTTTGCGCGGCACACACATTGTGGAGGGACATGCGGTAATGAAGGTCGATGCAGTGGGAGACCAGACTGAGAACGGAAAGGTGTTTAAGGAAACTCTGGTAGATAATTCCGTGAAGACTCCGCTGAATGAGCAGCTTGAACATCTGGCACAGTTCATCGTCAAGACCAGCTATGTGCTTGCCGGACTGGTCATCATTGGCAAACTGGCGGTCTATTTCGCCGCACATCCGGGAGGAATGGAAGAAGTTTTTACCGGAAACGGACTGCTGCATTTCCTTGCTTATTCCTTGAATGCCTTGATGATAGCCGTCACACTCGTGGTGGTAGCTGTGCCTGAAGGATTGCCGATGGCAGTGACTTTGAGTCTGGCATACAGCATGAGAAGAATGTTGCACACGAATAATCTTGTGCGCCGTATGCATGCGTGCGAAACTATGGGAGCAGCCACAGTGATATGTACGGACAAAACCGGAACATTGACACAGAATCAGATGAGAGTAGCTGAGACCTTTTTTCCGTCGGATGATGCCTTGCATAACTTGATTGTTGAAGGCATGGCGGTAAATTCAACGGCATCGCTCGACGAAGGTAAGGTGATTGGCAACCCTACAGAAGGTGCTCTGCTCTTGTGGTTGAACGGACAAGGAGAAGACTATCGTATATGGCGCAAAAAGGCTGAAGTGGTTTCGGAACTTCCTTTTACGACAGAGAAGAAATTCATGGCAACAAAGGTACGTTCCGGAGAAAAGCATATCCTGTATGTGAAAGGTGCGCCAGAGGTTGTGTGCAGTCTGTGCGGAATGAAATCAGACACTGAAGACGGACAAGACATCAGAACACGTTTGTTAAATTGGCAGCGTAAGGCAATGCGCACTTTGGCTTTTGCATATAAGGTGTTGGGACAGGAGGAAGAAGGAATAGCCGACGGAGCACTTGTGGCGGGCAAGCTTGATTTTCTGGGTGTGGTAGCAATTTCAGACCCGGTACGTCCGGAAGTTCCGCCTGCAATGAAGGAATGCCGGGAAGCCGGAATTGATGTAAAGATAGTAACTGGCGACACTTCTGCCACAGCACTTGAAGTCGGAAGACACATCGGTTTGTGGAAAGACGAAAGCGAAGACAGCGGCATCATAACAGGACCTGAGTTTGAGGCAATGTCTGAGGAAGAATTGTCAGAAAAAGTGCTGGGTCTCAAAATCATTGCGCGGGCACGCCCGCTTGACAAGAAGCGTCTGGTGGAAGCTTTGGAACGAAAAGGACAGGTGGTAGCTGTTACCGGTGACGGAACAAATGATGCACCAGCTTTGACTGCCGCTCATGTCGGATTGTCTATGGGAAGCGGTACCTCTGTGGCGAAAGAAGCAAGTGACATTACCATTATGGACGATTCGTTCAGCAGTATCACAAGGGCTGTGATGTGGGGACGCTCTCTTTACAGAAACATACAGCGTTTCATTCTTTTCCAGATGACGGTCAATGTGGTGGCATGTCTTGTTGTGCTTGTCGGTGCTTTTCTTGGAATGGAGAATCCTCTGACTGTCACCCAGATGTTGTGGGTGAATCTGATTATGGACTCCTTTGCCGCTATGGCACTTGCGTCACTGCCTCCGTCTGCCGATGTGATGAAAGACAAGCCTCGCGACCGTAACGTTTTCATCATAAACCGAAGAATGCGGTTTCAGATAATAGGTGTCGGATGTGCATCGTTTTGTGTGCTGCTTCTGCTGCTTGTCGCATTCAGATACATGGATGTCAGAAGTCTGACGGATTGGTCTGCGAATACGTTCCATGACTGTCAGCCGATGCTTACCCCATACGAGTTGAGTTTGTTTTTCACGATATTTGTCATGTTGCAGTTCTGGAACATGTTCAACGCAAGGGCTTTTGCCTCCGGACATACGGTACTGGCATTGCCTTTGAGCCGGGAGTTTATGTTTATTTCCGTATTGATACTCATCGGTCAGATAGCGATTGTTACATTGGGAGGCGAAATGTTCAATGTCACTCCTCTACACCTCTCCGATTGGATTGCAATTATACTTGCCACGTCTCTTCTCTTTTGGATTGGAGAACTGCTGCGACTTAAATCCGTAAAATAGTCTTCTGCGAAAGAGTAAAAACGGTTTAAGCAAAAGTGCAGAAATTTGTGCTCCGCCCTTACTTGAAATTGCAGGACGATTGCGGAGATTTGAATTACAGTTGTTTCTTACGAGAAAGAACTAAGCAAACAAAAAGAGAGCCATATCATCACTCAAAAAAAGAGTTTGATATGGCTCTCTTACATGTTCAGGATGTAAATCACCTCATTTCAGAATCTCATCCTTATTCTCAGTATATTCTCATCGAACAGAGATTTTCCGGCTGTTTCCATGATTGTCCACTATAATATAGACACCTCGTGGCAAAGAAGAGACATTAGAAGTATCCATCTTCATGCCTGCCAGATTATAAACAGCTTTGACACCATTGTCCATATCCTTCAATGTCTCCGTGATGGCAACTTCCTGTTTCTGCCGTTCCATTTCCTCTGCAACCCAGTTCGTGTATTCACGTGTAAATATCTTAGCCTCTTCCTTTTCAGGATATAATTGGGAGTCAAAACAGATACTGAACGACTGTAGCTGCCGATTAGAATAGTCGTCAAGATAAACACCCGAACCTGCTCTGGTTGTCGCACCGGACACAGTAAGACACTGTCCTGTAGCTACATTCTCTATAATATATGTACCGTCCTCCTGTAGTCTGAAGAACCATTTCTGCGCATCGCAGTCATTAGCATCCTTGAAACGGATGGAAGAAAAAACCGCTTCAAGATATTTTCCTGTGCTCTTCTCCTCCAGCGTATAGGTATAAGGCACATCGGTTTTGTGTATGTAAAAACGCAGATTAACGTTGTCGTCATCATTGTCGATGCACAGCCCTACGGTACGAAGCGACAGGAATCTGTTGGAATTTCGCTCCAAAATCATCACTTCGTCACCTTCATTCACAGTTGCGGCACGCTTAAAGCGATACATGTCATCGAATACAGACAAATCCCAGGAATCGTACCATCTTACGGTAGGTATCCCCGATCTCATGCTGATGGGAAGCCATACCGTCTTCGAACTTTCAAGATTGCTGGAGTTCCATCTGTCACCAATATATATCAGCTTTTTACTGTCCCCATCTACTTTATACACGTATGCGCTTTGGCTGCTATAAGTATTGGAGAGACTGTCGTCAACACAGAATTCTACTCCGCTGCCAGTGTTGTCAGTAAAGACACGCTGATACTTCCACTCTCCAAGAATGTCCTGACTGTAAGCAAACCTGCTCCTGTTCGGATTCCATCCCGTACAGCCCGAGAACAATCCGAAATAAGTGTCATCGACACGGAACAATGCAGGGGCTTCATATTTCGCACCCGGAAGGATTACCGCTGCAGTCTCTGTGGTGGAAAGATAGTCGCTGCTCATCAGACTGTTCCACATATTGGAATTTCCATCAATGCAAGCTTGATAATAGAGAGATCCATCATCATCCTTGAACAACCCTTGGTCTCGGGTTCTGCTTTTATATGTATATTTCACCTCTTCTAATTCGTATGGACCGTATGGCTTGTCGCTTGTGGCAAATGCCACAAGTCCAATATCACCTTTGTTGTCATTCTCCCAAACCACACACAGCACCCATTTGCCCGTATTCTCACAATAGGCTATCTTCGGGCGGTACAAAGCTCTACCTTTGGCGAAATCCTGACAATCTTCACGCTGCTCACCCTTCAGTTCGACGGCATAGCCCATGTCTTTCCAGTTCAGCAGGTCACGTGAACGATAGCAACTCACCCCTACACAGTCATTCTTGCTCCTCTTGTCGCCTATCCAATAATAATATTCACCGTCTTTCACCACACATCCCCCATGTGCATTAATCACCTTTCCGTTAATGTCCTTCCAATCCTTCCCCGGCTCAAATTTCGTAATAGGTCCCTCAGGAACTACTGCTTCTTTTTCTTTTACGCGAATCATGATAGCTTTTGCCTCCTTGACAGCTATTTTACGTCCGGCAGAAAGGGTAAGCAACTCCTCCTCCACCCAATTGTTATTTGAATCCAGATATCCGGCAGAAACGCTTTCTACAGGAATAAGCTCAGGAATAGTGAAAGTTGCTCTTGCCGACGTAGCAAGGATATATTCTTTTTCACTGTGCTTCAGAGCCAAACCATGCGAATTATACATATACGGTTCATACACTATGCCGTCAAGTCCCTTCTCTGTCCCTGTCGTCCGACCATCATAATTATATACATACATGCCTTTTCCTTGTGCCAAAGCAGCCACATCCCTGTTCACCATATTAAGAATCTTGTTACTGTTGGCTATGTCATCAACATAGGTTCCATGTTTCACAAGCTCACCACCTTCAACATCGAAAAGCCCATGATTGTCAGTCCCAGCAAGATCATAATGACTGTAGGCCTTGCCTCCTCGCAAAGCCGCCCATATATAATGAGAAGCATCCGCAACCTCTGCCCCACATTCCATTATCATCATATAGTTCGTGCCCACTTTCTTAAACTGTCCTCCTAAGTCACCAAGCAACTTGCTGCATGTAGTCCCATATACATCAATGCCCACAAAATCTATGTTAGAACCTTCCGGAGACAATTTAAGGTTTTCGTTAGCATTCACATGCAACATGTTTTTTCCTGACACGCAGTTCAAACGAGTCCACACTTTATATCCAGACTCCTTTACAGCCCTCCCTACATAGGAATAGTACTCCATGATTCTGTCGGCACCGACTTCCTGTCCATACCCTTGAGGCTCGTTACCCAATTGTATGCCTATAACCGTATGAGGACTATCATGCTCTGAATCCCATATCTCAATATGTTTCATTATACTGTCCACAACAACCTTCTCCCTCTCCATAAGGTTGTCGTCATACCAATCGAGCGTCCAAGGATCGGTTTTGTTGATCACTTTATACTCGCTTGTTCCTGATTTTGAACACACATAATCTGGTGTGCGCAACTGCGATGAGTTAAGAGCCTGAACAGTACCACCACTGCTCCAGCTAAACCATAGTATCTCAAGTTTCAACCCATATTTTGTACATACAGACAAATATTCATCAAGAACACTCCATTCAAAACGATTCTTTTCCGGCTCCACCTCTCTCCAATGCAATGGTATAGAGACTGTATTGAAATTATGTTCAGCACAAACGGCTATCGCTTTTTCTCTTTGCTCAATACCAAAAGCACAATAAGCCTTCAATTTGTCGAGTCTTACCTGCACACTGGTCATATAAAACGGTACTCCATCAACTACAAGCGTATATTTCTGCGCTGTCTGCATCGTAGTATCCACCCAAGATACCATTCCGGGGGTGTTAAAATCTAAGGTTTCACTTACTACTGCATTTGCAGCCCATATTGTCCGACAGATAAAACATAAGGCAAATACTAATCTCAACTTATTCATATTTACAGTATTTTTAAAACATTTATTTAATCGGATGCAAATGTAAACACCTTTTTCGGTCGTGTGAGGATAAAAACAAGTATTTAAGCTCCATTTTCATTGAATGAATGACTTCATACACCATAATATACACAATAAGAGAGTAAAAAAAACGATATTTTATCTTTTCCAGTGGCAGATAACTGAAAGAAATGATTTTGCTAAAATATTGCATTCGCCAATATTCTTTGTCCTGTCTCTGTCGGAATGGTTCCAGAATAAGCACAGGTGCAAAGAACCTTGTTCGGCATAGAATTGAAGTCCCATAAAAGATTTATGTTATAATCCGTCCATTAGAAAGACATTTCCACCACACCGAAGAGTTGAAAACAGTGCGCTAAAAACTCAAATCCACACTGTGGTTTTTATAATCCACTGTGCGGTTTACAAAATCCACAGTGTGGATTTTACAATCAACAGTGCTGATTTGAGAATTTTGCGCACTGTTTTCAAATTTTCCCTGCACATAACCCATGTTTACAAGGCATTGTACATGGATAGTGTGTGTGCTTTAAGATATTTAAGCCAATGCCACAGAAATGATTTCAACCATACAGGTTGAATTTATTTACCACCTTCCTATTCTCGTCAGCCTACATTCTCATTTTTTATTCTTACCTTTGTCTCCAATTATGAAAGAGCAGAATTTGAAAGATTCGGCAGAGGATGTTGAAATAATGCCGAATATATGGTTGTCTTTGATACCTATAGTCGTGCTGGTGGCTATGGTTACTCTGTCTGTTACTATTTTCGGCAGCGATGCACTTGCCGGAGCAAGTCAGGTTTCATTGTTGATAGCCACAGGAGTGAGTGTATGTCTTTCCATGTGGATATACAATGTGTCGTGGCATAAATTTGAAAATGCCATAAAGACAACAATTGGCGGAGCTTCCGTCTCTATCATCATATTGATTATCATCGGTATGCTTTCCGGTGCATGGATGATAAGCGGAGTGGTGCCTACAATGATTTATTATGGTGTGCAGATTATGTCCCCACAGTTCTTTCTTGTCAGTGCATGTGCGATATGCGGCATTGTATCTGTCATGACCGGAAGCTCATGGACAACAATCGCGACAATAGGAGTGGCACTGTTGGGCATCGGAGAAGCACTGAATGTGCCGTCGAGCTGGACTGCCGGAGCCATCATCTCGGGTGCTTATTTTGGCGATAAGATGTCGCCTCTAAGTGATACAACAATCCTTGCATCTTCCTCTTCCGGGACAGATTTGTTCACTCATATAAGATACATGTTTTATACAACCACTCCGTCGATTATAATTACATTGCTGATATTTTTGTTTGCAGGATTCTGGTATAGCTCCGGCGATGAGGTACACATTGCAGAATATACGGACGGACTTAGTTCTAAATTCAATATTTCATACTGGACTTTGTTGGTGCCGTTAATTACAGCCGTGTTGATAGCGAAGAAAGTACCTTCACTCATCACACTGTTTGTTTCGGCTCTGGTGGCAGGAATCATGGCGGTGGTGCTACAGGAAGACGTACTGATTGAAGTGGCGGGAGAAGAAACATGCTCAGTGATGGGTTTGATAAAGGGAATCATGACCACTTATTTTACGAGTACGTCTGTGGATATGGGAAACGCAGCACTCAATGACCTCGTATCTACAGGAGGCATGGCGGGTATGATGGATACGGTATGGCTTATTTTATGCGCCATGTGTTTCGGTGGAACAATGGTGGCAAGCCGGATGCTCCAGACTTTGACCAATTTTTCTCTGCATCTTGTTCGCGGAACTGTCGGACTTATAGCTTCTACCGTAAGTACAGGACTTATCATGAATATAACGACCGGCGACCAGTATATATCAGTCATTCTTACAGCAAACATGTATAAGGACGAATATCGCAAGAGAGGTTATGAGTCGCGTCTGCTGTCGCGTACCACAGAAGATGCCGTAACGGTGACTTCCGTATTGATTCCGTGGAATACTTGCGGAATGACACAGGCTACAGTGCTTGGAGTACCTACAATGTCGTATCTTCCCTACTGCTTTTTCAATTACATCAGTCCGCTCATGAGCATCATCGTAGCGGCTATCGGCTGGAAGATAAGAAGAACAAAACCGGAATCCTGAAGGCTTTGTCTGTAAAAACACTTGAAAGTTTTTCTATTGAAAATAATCTGTAAAATTAAATGATATGAAAAAAACATTTGTAACATTATCTCTCTTCGCATTGGGTCTGTGCGCTATGGCTCAAGGCGGAATATCAGAAGAAATGCTGGGCAGAATGAAATCGCAGCATAAAATGACTGCTGCAGATAAAGCATTGCGTAATGCGCTTGCTGTCAACGACATCCGCTCACTCGCATTAAATCAGGACAATATGGCTGAAAAGAGCACTTACTTCAGCAACAGTGTTCCTTCAAAAGGCATCACCGACCAGAAATCTTCCGGACGTTGCTGGCTTTTCACCGGACTGAATGTCATGCGCAGCCGGATGATACTCGACCAAGGACTTGACGGCATGGAGTTTTCGCAGAATTATCTGTTCTTCTTCGATCAGCTTGAAAAGTCAAATCTTTTCTTACAGGCTGTGATTGACACCCGGAAGAAGCCAATGGACGACAAGACTGTAGAGTGGCTGTTCAGAAACCCGTTGAGCGACGGAGGTACTTTCACCGGTGTGGCAGACCTTGTATCCAAATATGGTGTTGTTCCCAAAGGTGTGATGCAGGAAACATACGCAAGCAACAATACAAGCCGTTTCACATCGCTTATAAAGCGCAAATTGCGTGAAGACGCTTTGGCTCTGCGCAACAGCAAAGTCAAAGATGCTGACTTGCAGAACATGAAAGAGAAGATGCTGGGAGAGATATACCATATTCTTGTACTGGGATTCGGAGAACCTGTAACAGAATTTACATGGGCACCGAAGAATGCAGACGGAAGTTATAAGTATGCACCAAAGAAATATACTCCGAAATCCTTTTACCAAGAAATGATTGGGGAGAACCTGCACGATGACTATGTGATGTTGATGAATGACCCAACAAGAGAATACTGGAAGACATACGAGATTGAGTATGACCGCCATACATACGACGGCCACAACTGGTTATACTTGAATCTGCCTATGGAGGAAATAAAAGAGGCAGCAATTGCAAGTATCAAGGATTCGACAATGATGTATTTTTCGTGTGATGTAGGCAAAGAACTTGACAGCAGTCGCGGACTTCTGGATATGAACAACTATGACTATTCTTCTATATTAGGAGTTTCATTCAACATGGACAAGAAGCAAAGAATACAGACATTCGACAGCGGTTCTTCTCATGCCATGACATTGAAAGCTGTAGATTTGGATGCAGACGGAAAGCCAGTGAAATGGGAAGTAGAGAATAGCTGGGGAGCCTCTTCCGGATTCAACGGACATCTGATTATGACTGATGAGTGGTTCGACGAGTACATGTTCCGCCTTGTGGTAAAAAAGAAATATTTATCTGACAAGATACTCAAGGCAAATGAACAGAAGCCAGTCAAGCTGCCTTGCTGGGACCCTATGTTCACCAGTGAAGAATGATTATACAACACATGATATTAAAACAAAAATACGAATATGTCTATAGTAGAGAGATTTCTCAAATATGTAAGTTTTGACACTCAGTCGAGTGAGGACGCTTCCACCACACCGAGTACACCGAAGCAAATGGCATTTGCCGAATATCTGCGCGATGAACTTGTTGAGATTGGACTTGAAGAAGTTGAACTTGACGACAACGGTTATCTATATGCAACACTCCCGGCAAATACAGATGCCGAAGTACCTGTCGTGGGATTCATTGCCCATCTTGATACCAGTCCCGATTGTTCCGGGAAAGATGTCAAGCCGCGTATTGTAGAGAACTATGACGGAGGGGACATTGTGCTTTCAGAAGGTATCATTACCTCCCCACAGACATTCCCGGAACTTCTTTCTCACAAAGGCGAAGACCTTATCGTCACAGACGGACACACTCTGCTCGGAGCCGATGACAAAGCTGGTATTGCAGAAATTGTGCAGGCAATGGTCTATCTCATGGAACATCCGGAAATAAAACACGGAAAGATACGTGTAGGATTTAATCCAGACGAAGAAATCGGACTTGGAGCACATAAATTCGATGTAGAGAAATTCGGATGTGCATTTGGATATACAATGGACGGAAGCGAAGTCGGAGAAATTGAATTTGAGAACTTCAATGCGGCATCTGCAAAGATTACGATAACAGGATGCAGCGTACATCCCGGATATGC
Organism: Bacteroidaceae bacterium; assembly: GCA_017621515.1. Lineage (GTDB taxonomy): Bacteria > Bacteroidota > Bacteroidia > Bacteroidales > Bacteroidaceae > RGIG8745. Next base: position 3,115 of record JAGASY010000048.1, on the reverse strand, counting down.
CAAAGGAAAGATGCTGAATGCAGGACGTATAGCCACAGAACTTGTACAGATGTTGCCATACAACGAGACTCCAGAAACGACAGAGGGATATCAGGGATTTTATCATCTTACAGGAATGTCGGGCTGTTGCGAAAAGGCAACACTCTCGTTCATCATTCGCGACCATGACCGCCAGTTCTTTGAGACCCGCAAACTGAAGATGCACGAAGTTGTAGGACGGATAAACGAGAAATACGGGAAGAATGTGGCAAAACTTGAACTTGCAGACCAATACTACAACATGAGAGAGAAAGTGGAACCTGTCATGTATATAATAGATATAGCAAAACAGGCTGTAGAGGAAGCAGGTGTATCACCGGTTGTACGTGCCATACGTGGAGGTACGGACGGTGCACAGCTTTCATTCAAAGGATTGCCTTGCCCGAATATCTTTGCCGGTGGACTGAACTTCCACGGTCCTCATGAGTTCTGTCCGGTACAATCCTTAGAGAAAGCCATGAATGTAGTGGTTAACATCTGTCGTCTGACTGCGGAAAAGTTGGGAACAGCATGAGAAAATACTATTCATTCATGAGCAGACAAAACTGAATCAAAAACGGGATATGCCTTTTCTGCTGAGGCATATCCCGTTTTGATTTACTCTATCTCCTTATATCAAAAGTCTTCATTATAAAGTTCTTCATCTTCGTCTTCATCCTCGTCATCGTCAAGGAAACTGAAATCGCCGAAGAATACCGGTTGTGTGAACTCGTCAAGATCGCGACGCTCTTTCTTGGTCGGTCGTCCGGTTCCGCGTGCACGATTGACAAAACCGCTGATACGGTTCATCTCAAGAAGCTCATATTGGTCAGGAGAAGTTACATTCTCCAGAACTTCCGGTACGAGTTTGGCACCGACACGGTTCTGGATAGCTTTCAGCACCTTGAAAGAATAAGTGACAGGCGGCTTCCTCACTTCAATAACGTCACCTTCCTTTATCATTCTCGATGGTTTCAGCTTCATGCCTTTCTGCATGACACGTCCGTTCTTGCATGCATCGGCAGCAATGGTTCGTGTCTTGAATATACGCGCCGCCCAAAGCCATTTGTCCAGTCTTGCTTCCATTGTGACAGTATTATTTCTTATTAAACTGATTCATTGTGATACTTATTCCTGCAAGACAGAACGACTGAATGGCTTCACACGCAATATCCACTCTTTCATCCATTGTCTTCATGTCTTCTTCAGTGAACTGACCAAGCACAAAATCAATCTGTCCGCCTCTCGGAAAATCATTGCCTATGCCGAACTTCAATCGGGCATATTGTTGAGAGCCGAGTACAGAAGCAATATGTTTCAAGCCATTGTGTCCTCCGTCACTTCCTCCCGGACGCATTCTCAACTTACCGAAAGGCAGAGACAAATCATCCACCACAACAAGCAGATTGTCCGCCTCAATCTTTTCTTGATTCATCCAATACCGAACAGCATTGCCGCTCAGATTCATGTATGTGGAGGGTTTCAGCAATGTAAGCTCCGCATTCTTTACTCGTAGATGAGCCACGAAACCATATCTTTTGTCTTCAAATGTGGCATTATGCTTGTTTGCAAAGGCATCAACCACCCGAAAACCGATATTATGACGTGTACCGTCATATTCTGCACCGATATTGCCTAATCCTACAATAAGATATTTCATTTTGGTCTTTAATACGTTTTTAAAACTTGAATCCGAAGATTCAGAGTGAAGATACACTCACCATGATAACAAGTCCATACACCGGCTCAATCTCAGACACAAGAAAATATGCCGGCTGAATATTCAATAAAATCCGGAATCCAAGTAAAACAATGTTTTGCTCGGATTCCGGATTATCCTTTATCTTTGTAGTCTATAGTCCGAAGATTATTTAGACTCTGCGGCAGCAGCACGAGCAGCACGTGTCATACGAACTGCACATACAACCACTTCCTTAGAAGTAAGAATCTCAAGACCTTCATAGCTGAGAGCTGCAACCTTCATAGACTTTCCAAGACCAAGATTTGTAACGTCAATGTTAAGAATGTCCGGAAGAGACTTGTAAGGAGCCTTCACCTTGAGCTTGCGTACATTAAGAGCGAGCTTACCACCGGCTTTAACACCTTCTGCAAGTCCGTTAAGCTTAACCGGTATTTCGATAGCAATAGGCTTCTCTTCTGTAATCTGATAGAAGTCAACATGAACAGGACGGTCACTTACGAAATCGCACTGAAGGTCCTGAAGGATAGCCTTAACTTCCTCACCATCGATGTTCAAATTTACAATATATACATTCGGAGTGTAGATAAGCTTTGCAAGTTCCTTCTGAGTAACAGAGAAAGACTTTGCTACAGGCTGACCGTTTTCAGCCTTTTCTACTCCATAAACCACACATGGAACTTCATCAGCACGACGAAGTTCACGGCTTGCCTTCTTGCCAAGATCGGTACGAAGTTTACCGTTGATTGTAATTTCCTGCATTGTTTTTTGATTTTTGTGTTACTATAAATTAAGTTATTCTGCTTAATTCGCCATCACACCTTGTTCTGTGAACGTTGTGTCAGCTTAAAAAAAGCGGTGCAAAGATAGGCTTTTTTCCTGTATGCAACAAATTTTGTGCTTATTTTGTCATTTGTCAGAAGAGGATGTAAAGTACGGACGCGACAAAAACAAAAAAAATAGCGAAAAACAGACTAAAAATACCATTTTTCATTTTGACAAAATGATATTTTCGCCCAAAATGAAAATTTAACATTTGGAGCGATTTTTAAGCGAGGGCGAAAAGATGAAAAATTTTGATTAAAGATAATCTGTTGAAAATCAAAGAAATACAAAAATTTTCAAAACACTCAAAAAAACGCGCCGGACGTAATTTTTTGAGCGTTTTGAGTATTTTGATAACATATTGATTATTAATGTTTTACATTCAGAACCGTCATTTTCGCTCTCTAATATCCTCAAAACTCCACTCACTTTTAACTTTCTGTTCAGACACTTTTCTAACACCCGATTTATACACTTCTTAACATTTCTTTTTCAAGCAAACAGCCTTCTTTTCCGCTTCCTGCTGTTTTTTTATTTTCAGCGCGCTGTCGTCAAATTTTCAGCGCACAGTGG
>JAGASY010000047.1 GCA_017621515.1 Bacteroidaceae bacterium | reverse complement strand
TTCTCTTGGTTCTGCTACTGAATTCCTTCCTTATTATTGGGGAGGAATGATGGTTGGACGTTTCATCGGTTCTGCTGTCCTTAGCAAGTTCCAGCCGCGTTATATACTTACTGCTTGTCTTATAGGAGGTGCTGCATGTGTAGGTGTTTCATTTGCATTGTCTGGAATGGCTGCTGTTTGGGCATTGTTGGCTGCCGGTCTGTTCCATTCAGTAATGTGGCCTCTTGTATTTAATTTGGGTCTTCAGGAACTTGGTCCTCACACAAAAGCTGCATCCGGAATTATAAATCTTGGAGTTGTCGGTGCTGCTACTCTTACACCACTGATGGGTATGGTAGTTGATAATCCAAGTTTGGGTGTCGGCATTGCTATCTGCATGATGTTTATTTATTATCTGTATGTAGTATGGTTCTGCTGGGTCGGATCTAAAATAGGATTGAAATAATATAAATATATTGTGGATACGACAGATTTTTGAGGTCTGTCGTATCCACAATGTTTAAGGCTGATATATAATTTGTGCAAACATATTTTTTTTACTAACTTATAAATTAAATCATTATGAAACTAACAATTGATGATGTAAGAAGCCGTTTTATCAAACATTTTGACGGTGCAACAGGTTCTGTATATGCTTCTCCAGGTCGTATTAACCTTATCGGTGAACATACAGATTATAATGGAGGATTCGTATTCCCAGGTGCAGTACAGCAGGGTATGATTGCAGAAATCAAACCTAATGGCACTCGTAATATTCGTGCATATTCTATTGACCTGAAAGACTATGCAGAGTTCAGCCTTGATGATCCTAAGGGACCGAGCGCAAGTCATTTCCGTTATCTTTTCGGTGTGGCTCGTGAAATGATGAAGTTGGGTGTGCCTGTAGAAGGATTTGACACTGCTTTTGCAGGTGATGTACCTCTTGGTGCTGGTATGTCTTCTTCTGCTGCTCTTGAAAGCTGCTACGCATACGCAATCAATGACCTCTTCGGTGAGAATAAGATTGACAAGATGACACTTGCTAAAGTTGGTCAGGCTACAGAACATAACTATCTTGGTTTGAATTGTGGTATCATGGACCAGTTTGCTTCTGTTCATGGAAAGGCTGGAAATCTTATGCGCCTTGACTGCCGCAGTGGAGAATTTGAATATTTCCCATGGAATCCGAAAGGATACAAGCTTGTTCTTATCAATTCTTGTGTTAAGCATGAACTTGCCGGTTCACCTTATAATGACCGTCGTAAGAGCTGCGAGAATGTGGTTGCTGCTATCGCAAAGAGACATCCGGGAGTTGAGACTCTTCGTGACTGTGACTGGGATATGCTTGAGGAAGTACGCGGAGAAGTGAGCGAAACTGACGCTTTGCGTGCAACATACGTGCTTGGAGAGAAAGATCGTGTACTTGCTGTTTGTGATGCTCTTGAAAAAGGTGATTATGAAACTGTAGGTCAAAAAATGTATGAGACTCATCATGGTCTTAGCAAGGAATATGAAGTAAGCTGTGAAGAACTTGACTTCCTTAATGATATAGCTCATGACTGCGGTGTAACTGGTTCACGTATTATGGGTGGTGGATTTGGCGGTTGCACAATCAACCTTGTTGAGGACAATCTTTACAAGAATTTTGTTGAGACAGCAAAAGCAAAATTCAAAGAGAAGTATGGCAAAGAGCCTATTGTTATTGATGTGGTTATCGGTGACGGTGCACGTAAGCTTTGCTAAAATAATATGAATCTTTTATAAGCGGGGATAGCAGGAGTTTGTTATCTCCGCTTATTTTGTTTAATAATAGAAGAGGGGCGATATGCTTCTCTTTCTTTGCAATGGATTGTATTCTCTGTTTGTAGATATTGGAAAAATATTGGTGTTATATGGTTTTGTCATATAAGTGGATTTATTTCCAGAAAAAGTTTTTGTGGATATATTTAGAGATTAGAAAATAATTTGCTATGTTTGCAATAATAAACTGATATTAAATATAAGAATAGAAGATTCATTTAGATCGAAATATTACCTTATGGCTAATACAAATCAGCAGAATCTGGGAAAGTGGGCAGCACTGATATGGGCATTGCTTTTATATTTTATCATACATGAAGGTATAAAAATGTTATATGCTTTATGTGTGGGAGCATCCGTACATGTGTCGTTTGTCTCGTTACAGTACGAGGCAATGGTTGATATTACAACTATGACAACCTTTCAACAATGTGTCTTTTGGTTGATTGGCTCAATCTGTACAACTGTTGCCGGTTATATAATGTTCTTTCTGACCGACAAAATTCTCCAATTGCATAAACAGTGGATGCATGTATTCAATTATTATCTGACAATTGTCTTGTTGGTTATTGACCCTGTTTATCTTGGAATCGTGTCACTTATGATGGAAGGAGGGGATATGGACGGTATCAGAACTGTGATGAATGAGCAGGTTGTGAGATTGGTAGCAGAGCTTGTGTCTATTGCAAATGTATTTATTATTATCAAGTATTTCTTGCCTAAGCATAGAGAGGCTTGGAAAATGAATAAATTGCAGGGCGACAATAAATAATGTGCTTGATTCATTGCTTGAAAAAGCGAAAAGAACATAAAAAATAACAAGAATAAGTGTATAAAGTACACTTTATGTTTAAAAACATATATATCAGATAATAAATTCAGATATATTGAGCTATCTTTACAGAAAGTTTATAAACAATAATAATTTATACTCTAAAATTATGAAAAATTTCAAATCTGTCTTGATAGGAACGGCTGCAACTGTAGCCTTTCTTTGCGCGTGTGGTCCTAAACCAGAACAAGCACCACTGTTGACAGCTTCCGGGCTTAATCCTGCTGATTTTGACACGGTTTATGTCGATGAGGTGAAAGGTGAAAAAGCTACGGCACTTTATACACTGAAAAATGCGAACGGAATGGAAGTTTGCATAACGAACTTTGGTGGACGTATTGTGTCGATTATGGTTCCAGACAAAAATGGGGAGTTGAAGGATGTTGTACTCGGCTTTGATAATGTGGTCGATTATTTCCCGACTAATAACTCTTCTGATTTTGGTGCTGCAATAGGACGTTATGCAAATCGTATTAATCAAGGAAAGATAACTGTGGATGGAGAAACAATTCAGCTTCCACAGAATAATTTTGGTCACTGTTTGCATGGCGGTCCTTCTGGATGGCAGTATCAGGTGTATGATGCAAATCAGACAGACAGTACTAAACTGGAACTTACAATGGTTTCGCCTGATGGTGACAATAATTTCCCGGGTGAGGTGACTGCGAAAGTGGTTTATTCACTTACAGATGACAATGCTATTGAGATTAATTACTCAGGAACTACTACTAAGACCACGGTACTTAACATGACCAACCATTCTTATTTTAATCTTAGTGGTGATCCTACTCAGCCTATTACCAATGAGATTCTTACTATTAATGCCGATAACTATACACCAGTTGATACAACATTCATGACAACAGGTGAAATAGCTCCGGTAGAAGGTACCACATACGATTTCCGTTCACCAAAAGTGATAGGTACAGATTTTGGTACGGAGTTAGGTGCAGAACTTGAGTCTGCACGGGGAGGATATGACCACAACTGGGTGCTTAACACAAAAGGTGATGCTTCGCAAGTGGCTGTAAAACTGGTTGACCCTACATCTGGCATTTGTCTTGAAGTTTATACCAATGAACCGGGTATTCAGGTTTATACGGGTAACTTCCTTGACGGAACACTTACCGGTAAGAATGGTGTTACATATAATAAGCAGGCTGCAATCTGCCTTGAAAGCCAGAAATATCCTGACTCTCCGAACAAACAGTGGGTTGAGTCTAATGCTTGGCTTAATCCGGGAGAGACTTATAATAGCTATTGCAAGTTTAAATTTTCGGTAGAGAAATAAATTAATTGTTAACATTTAAATACTATTAAATCAAATGGAATTTTTAGATTGGCTTGTCATTGCCATATTTTTTGTGGCTTTGGTTGGAATTATTGTTTGGGTTGTAAGGCAGAAGTCAGATGACTCGGCAGACTATTTCTTGGGAGGTAAGGATGCAACTTGGATTGCAATCGGTTCATCTATTTTTGCTTCAAATATTGGTTCTGAGCATCTTATTGGACTTGCTGGTGCCGGTGCGTCAAGCGGTATGGCTATGGCACATTGGGAGATACAAGGTTGGATGATTTTGATTCTTGGTTGGGTGTTTGTTCCTTTCTATACAAGAAGTATGGTTTATACAATGCCTGAATTTTTAGAGCGTCGCTACAATCCGCAGTCACGTACAATCTTGTCTCTCATTTCATTGATTAGTTATGTTTTGACAAAGGTTGCGGTAACAGTGTATGCCGGTGGACTTGTTTTCCAGCAGGTATTTGGTATAGACACTCTTTGGGGTATTGATTTCTTCTGGATTGCAGCCATTGGTCTTGTTGTTATTACAGCTCTCTATACTATCTTTGGAGGTATGAAATCAGTTCTTTATACTTCTGTACTTCAGACTCCGATTCTTTTGCTTGGCTCATTGATTATCCTTGTATTAGGATTGCAGTCATTAGGTGGATGGGATGAAATGATGAAAACATGTGGTGCTGTTACTGTAAATGAGTATGGCGATACTATGACAAATTTGATTCGTTCTAATAACGACCCTAATTATCCTTGGCTTGGAGCTTTGATTGGTTCTGCAGTCATCGGTTTCTGGTATTGGTGTACAGACCAATTTATTGTACAGCGTGTTCTTTCTGGAAAAGATGAAAAAGAGGCTCGTCGTGGTACGATATTCGGAGCTTATTTGAAACTTCTTCCTGTTTTCTTGTTCCTTATTCCTGGTATGATTGCGTTTGCAATGAATCAGAAAGGTGTTGTTTTGGGTAGTGGTGAAACATTTATGCTTTCAACTCCTGATGCTGCATTCCCAACACTTGTTGCTAAATTGTTACCGGCTGGTGTGAAGGGACTTATTGTCTGTGGTATCCTTGCTGCACTTATGAGTTCTCTTGCTTCATTGTTCAACTCTTCTGCAATGTTGTTTACAATTGACTTCTACAAACGTTTCCGTCCTAATACTTCGGAGAAGAAATTGGTTGCTATAGGACAGGTTGCTACCGTGGTTATTGTGCTTCTTGGTATTCTTTGGATTCCGGTTATGCGTTCTGTCGGTGATGTGTTGTATAATTATTTGCAGGATGTACAGTCGGTTCTTGCTCCGGGTATTGCAGCTGCTTTCTTACTTGGTATATGCTGGAAACGTACTTCTGCTCTTGGTGGTATGTGGGGACTCTTGTCTGGCCTTATCATCGGTTTGACTCGTCTTGGTGCTAAGATATATTATAGTAATACAGAAGCTGCTGATAGCGTGTTCAAATACATATTCTATGATCTTAACTGGTTGTTCTTCTGTGGTTGGATGCTTCTCGTTTGCTGTGTTATTGTTATAATTGTAAGTTTGCTCACTCCTGCTCCTTCTGCTGAAAAGATTCAGGGACTTGTATTTGGAACTTCAACTCCAGAGCAGCGTGCTGCAACACGTGCAAGTTGGAACAAGTGGGATGTAATTCATACTATTATTATTTTAGGATTAACAGCTGCATTCTATATTTATTTCTGGTAATTAGCGGTAGCTTTTTCAGAATATATATTGATGACAAATAAAAGGCCTTCAGTCAATGACTTCGTATTATAATATATATCCAAAGTTTCTTGTTTCTGTGGATTGTATCATTTTTGGATTTTCGGAAGGAACATTAAAACTTCTTATCCAAAAACGTCCTTATAATCCAGGACTGGGTATGTGGTCATTGATTGGAGGCTTTGTAGAACAAGATGAAAGTATTGACAGTTCTGCACAACATGTACTTACAAAATTTACAGGTCTTCATAATATATATATGCGACAACTTGAAGCCTTTGGTGAAGTTGAACGTGATCCGGGGCAAAGAGTAATTTCTATTGTATATTACGCACTTATTAATATGAATAACTGCATCAATAATATGCCGAAAGAATATGATGCAAAGTGGGTTGATATAGATAAAGTGCCGCATTTATGTTTTGACCATAATAAGATGGTGGATAAGGCACGTAAAAAAATAAGTGAAGGTTTGTTGGATGAACCAATATGCAGTAATCTGCTTCCCAGATTTTTTACTTTGAGTCAATTGCAGTCTCTTCATGAATCTATTATGGGTGTATCGATTGACAAGAGAAATTTCAGACGAAGTATTGCAGAAAAAAAATATGTGGTAAAAACAGAAATGATTGATAAAGGTAACTCTCGCCGTGGTGCTTCATTGTATGAGTTTTGTTCAGAATGAGATTTCATGACGAAGATACCGTTAAAAAAAGAAATTCATTATGTTAGAAGAATTAAAAGAGAAAGTATTCAAAGCAAACCTTGATTTGGTTAAGCAAGGTCTTGTTATTTTTACGTGGGGAAATGTTTCGGGTATAGATCGTGAAAAAGGTCTTGTTGTAATTAAACCAAGTGGTGTTAGTTATGATGAAATGAAGGCTTCAGACATGGTTGTAGTTGAACTTGAAACTGGAAAAGTTGTTGAAGGTGATCTTAATCCTTCATCTGATACTCCAACCCATCTTGTTTTGTATAAGGCATTCCCTAATATACAAGGTGTTGTACACACTCATTCTACGTATGCTACTGCATGGGCACAGGCTGGAAAGGATATTCCTAATATTGGTACGACTCATGCTGATTATTTCTATAAGGACATCCCTTGTACTGGTGATATGACTGAGGATGAAGTGAAAGGACAGTATGAACTTGAAACTGGAAATGTGATTGTAAAACGTTTTGAGGGCATAAATCCTGACCATACACCGGGTGTGCTTGTTAAGAATCACGGTCCTTTTTCTTGGGGTACAAGTCCAAGTAATGCTGTGTATAATGCAAAGGTTATGGAACAGTGTGCAAAAATGGCATTTGTCTCATTCATGGTAAATCCAAATACAACAATGAATCCATTGCTTATTGAGAAGCATTATATGCGTAAGCATGGTCCGAATGCATATTATGGACAAAAGAAGAAATAAGATTGATAATTAAAATAATAATTAATACACTAAAATAAAAAGAATATGAATACTTTTGAGAATTATGAATTGTGGTGGGTGACTGGTGCACAGTTGCTTTACGGAGGTGATGCTGTTGTAGCAGTGGATGCTCATTCAAAAGAGATGGTAAATGGTCTCAATGAATCAGGAAATATCCCAGTAAAGGTTGTATATAAAGGTACAGCAAATTCCAGCAATGAGGTAGAAGCTGTGATGAAAGCTGCTAATAATGATGAGAAGTGTATCGGTATTATTACATGGATGCACACATTCTCTCCTGCAAAGATGTGGATTAAGGGTTTGCAGGCATTGAAGAAACCTTTGCTTCATTTCCACACACAGTACAATGCTGAGTTGCCATGGGACAAAATCGACATGGACTTCATGAATCTCAACCAGTCTGCTCATGGTGACATCGAGTTCGGACACATTTGCAGCCGTATGCGTGTTCCTCGTAAGGTTGTTGTTGGGCACTGGAAGAGTCCTGAGGCTCAGAAAAGTATTGCTGTATGGGCACGTGTTGCAGCTGGTGTAGCCGATGCTCACAACGTGCGCTGTCTGATGTTTGGTATGAACATGAACAATGTGGCAGTTACTGATGGTGACCGCGTTGAGTTTGAGCAGCGTCTCGGCTATCATGTTGACTACTATCCTGTATCTTCACTTATGGATTACTACAAGAAGGTGACGGATGCAGAGGCTGATGCACTTGTTGAGGAATATAAGAAAGCTTATATCATCAAGATTGATGAATCAGGCGAAGAGGTTTATTGGGAGAAAGTTAAGAATGCAGCTAAAGCAGAGATTGCACTCCGCCGCGTATTGGAGGACGAGGGCGCTACAGCGTTTACAACAAACTTCGATGACCTCGGTGACGCAGACATCAACGATTCTAACTTCTGTGGTTTTGACCAGATTCCTGGTCTCGCTTCACAGCGTCTTATGGCAGAGGGCTATGGTTTCGGAGCTGAAGGTGACTGGAAGACTGCTTGTCTCTATCGCACCTTGTGGGTAATGAATCAGGGACTTCCTAAGGGTTGCTCATTCCTTGAGGACTACACTCTCAATTTTGCTGCTGATTGCACATCAAGCCTCCAGAGCCACATGCTTGAGGTTTGTCCTCTTATCGCAGTTGACAAACCAACCCTTGAGGTTCACTTCCTTGGTATTGGTATCCGCAAACAGCAGACAGCACGTCTTGTTTTCACATCAAAGACAGGAAAGGGTATTAAAGCTACTGTTGTTGACCTTGGCAACCGCTTCCGTCTCATCACAAGTGAGGTAGAGTGCATTGAACCTAAGCCAATGCCTAAGCTTCCTGTAGCTTCTGCTCTTTGGGTTCCGCAGCCAACATTCGAGATTGGTGCAGGTGCATGGATTCTTGCTGGTGGTACTCACCACAGTGCTTTCTCTTACGACATCACTGCTGAGTATTGGGAAGACTTTGCTGAAATTGTTGGTATTGAATGTGTCAGCATTGACAAGAACACTACAATCAGCGGTTTCAAGAACCAGCTTCGTAACAATGAAGTATATTACATGTTGAACAAAGCATTGATGTAATCTTTATTCAAAAATAAGGACGCGAATGGTATGTAAATTCGCGTCCTTTATTAATTTTTTATTCACATTAAATTGATGCTTTGAAATGAAATTAGATGCAAAATCAACAATTGAAGCAGGAAAAGCCATTTTGGGTATAGAATTTGGTTCGACCAGAATTAAGGCTGTTTTGATTGATCAAGAGAATAAACCGATAGCACAAGGTAGTCACGAATGGGAGAACCAACTTGTTGACGGGCTTTGGACTTATAGTGTAGAAGCTATTTGGTATGGACTTCAAGATTGTTATGCTGATCTTCGTGCCAATGTCAAGAAGTTGTATGATACTGAAATTGAAATATTATCAGCAATTGGTATCAGTGCTATGATGCATGGATACATGGCTTTTAATAAAGAAGAGGAAATTCTTGTACCTTTCAGAACATGGAGAAATACCAATACAGCCAAGGCTGCTGCAGAATTGTCAGAATTGTTTGTTTACAATATTCCATTGAGATGGAGTATTTCTCATTTATATCAAGCTATATTGGATAATGAAGAGCATGTAAAAGATATTGATTTCTTGACAACTCTTGCGGGTTTCGTGCATTGGCAAATTACAGGAAGAAAGGTACTTGGTGTGGGTGATGCATCAGGTATGATACCAGTTGATCCTGCTACGAAAACTTATTCTGCTGAAATGGTGAATAAGTTTGATAAATTGGTCGCTCCAAAGGGATTTGATTGGAAACTTCTTGACATTCTTCCTGAAGTATTGCTTGCTGGTGAAAATGCAGGATTCCTTACTGCAAAAGGTGCGGAGAAACTTGATGTTTCCGGTCATTTGAAACCGGGTATTCCTGTTTGTCCTCCAGAAGGTGATGCCGGTACAGGTATGGTTGCTACTAATGCTGTAAAGCAGCGTACAGGAAATGTGTCTGCCGGAACTTCTTCATTCTCAATGATTGTATTGGAAAAGGAACTCTCCAAACCTTATGAGATGATAGATATGGTTACGACTCCAGACGGAAGTCTTGTTGCTATGGTACATTGCAACAACTGTACTTCTGATTTGAATGCGTGGGTTGGATTATTCAAAGAATATCAGGAACTTCTTGGTGTATCTGTAGATATGAATGAGGTTTATGGAAAACTTTATAATAATGCTCTTAAAGGTGATGCTGATTGTGGCGGACTGATTTCTTATAATTATATTTCCGGCGAACCAGTGACGGGACTTGCAGAAGGCAGACCTTTATTTGTGCGTTCTGCAAATGATAAGTTCAATCTTGCTAATTTTATGCGTGCTCATCTTTATGCTTCTGTCGGTGTACTTAAGATTGGTAATGATATTCTTTTGAAGGAGGAGAAAGTAAAAGTGGATCGCATTACAGGGCATGGTGGACTGTTCAAAACAAAAGGTGTTGGTCAGAGAATACTTGCAGCAGCAATTAACTCACCTATTTCTGTAATGGAAACAGCCGGAGAAGGTGGTGCATGGGGTATTGCTTTGCTTGGTTCTTATCTGGTAAATAATGACAAGAAGCTTCCACTTGCAGATTTCTTGGAGGAAACTGTTTTTGCTGGAGAAGTAGGTGTAGAAGTATCACCTACAGCAGAAGATGTAGCTGGATTTAATGCTTATATTGAAAATTATAAGACTGGATTGGCTATAGAAGAAGCTGCTGTTAAATTTAAAAAGTAACTTAAGGTTCGAGTATTAAAAAAACAATTCATTAATTATAATAAAATAAATATGGCAAATTCAATTAGTGTGCTCAATCACGCAGCAGATAATATACGTATTCTTGCAGCTGCAGCTGTAGAAAAAGCTAAATCAGGACATCCCGGTGGTGCAATGGGAGGTGCAGATTTTATAAATGTATTGTATTCTGAATTTTTGGAATATGATCCGGAGAATCCGTCATGGGCAGGTCGTGACCGTTTCTTCCTTGATCCAGGTCACATGTCTCCTATGCTTTATTCTCAGCTTTGCCTTATCGGCAAGTTCTCTCTTGAAGACCTCCAGCAGCTTCGTCAGTGGGGTTCTGTATGTCCGGGACACCCTGAAGTAGATATTGAGCGTGGTATCGAGAATACTTCCGGTCCTCTTGGTCAAGGACATACTTTTGCTGTTGGTGCAGCAATCGCTGCTAAATTTCTTGCAGCAAAGACTGGTAATCCAATCTTTGCTAATGAGAAGATATATGCATATATTTCTGATGGCGGTATTGAAGAGGAAATCTCTCAGGGTTCAGGTCGTATAGCAGGTCATTTGGGATTGAACAACCTCATCATGTTCTATGATTCAAATGACATCCAGCTTTCAACTGAATGTGCAGAAGTAATGACAGAAGATACTGCTGCTAAATATAAAGCTTGGAATTGGAATGTTATTGAGATAAATGGTAATGATGCTCAGGCAATACGTGATGCTATTACAGCTGCCAAGGCTGAAAAGGATCGTCCTACTCTCATTATTGGTAAGTGTATAATGGGTAAGGGAGCTGTTAAGGCTGACGGTTCTTCATACGAGCGTAACTGCAAGACTCATGGTGCTCCTCTTGGTGGTGATGCTTTTAAGAATACTATTGTAAATCTTGGCGGTGATCCGGAAAATCCATTCCAGATTTTTGATGATGTTAAGGAACTTTATGCAAATCGTGCAGAAGAACTTAAGGATATCATGGCAAAGAAATATGCAGAGGAGAAAGCATGGGCTGATGCTAATCCTGATAAGGCTGCTGAACTTAAGAAATGGTTTGCAAATGAAGCTCCTGTGGTGGATTGGGCTGGAATCGCACAGAAGGAAAATGATGCTACTCGTTCTGCATCAGCTACAGTTCTCAGTGCACTTGCAGAACAAGTTGAGAACATGGTTTGTTCTTCTGCTGACCTTTCAAATTCAGATAAGACAGATGGTTTCTTGAAGAAAACTCATGCATTCCTCAAAGGCGACTTCTCAGGAGCTTTCTTCCAAGCTGGTGTTGCTGAGCTTACAATGGCTTGCTGCTGTATAGGTATGTCTCTTCATGGTGGTGTAATTCCTGCATGTGGAACATTCTTTGTGTTCTCTGATTACATGAAACCTGCTGTACGTATGGCTGCACTTATGCAGCTTCCTGTGAAGTTCATCTGGACTCATGATGCGTTCCGTGTAGGTGAAGACGGTCCTACTCATGAACCAGTTGAGCAGGAGGCACAGATTCGCCTTATGGAGAAATTGAAGAATCACCATGGCAAAAACTCTATGCTTGTACTTCGTCCGGCTGATGCAGACGAAACAACTGCTTGTTGGAAGCTTGCAATGGAGAACACCGATACACCTTCTGCTCTCATCCTTTCTCGCCAGAACATTACAAAGCTTCCTGCTGGAACTGATTACAGTCAGGCTGCAAAGGGTGCTTATATTGTGGCTGGTGCTGATGAAAATCCGGATGTCATTCTTGTAGCAAGTGGTTCTGAAGTCGCAACTCTTGTTGCTGGAGCTGAACTTCTCCGTAAGGATGGTCTTAAGATTCGCATCGTAAGCTGCCCTTCTGAAGGTCTCTTCCGCAGTCAGTCAAAGGAGTATCAGGAAAGCATACTTCCTTCTGGTGCAAAAATATTCGGTCTTACAGCCGGTCTTCCTGTAAACCTCGAAGGTCTTGTTGGTGCGAATGGTAAAGTATTCGGACTTGAAAGCTTTGGCTTCTCTGCACCTTATAAGGTTCTTGATGAAAAACTTGGTTTCACAGCAGAAAATGTTTACAATCAAGTAAAGTCAATGTTCTAAAAACATAACATGATTTACGGATTGCAACCGAAGAAGTATAAGGCTTCGGTTGTAGTCCGTTTTTTTATTTTTTTATTTATCATGGAAATCAAGAAAGTGGGAATAGCAAGTGACCACGCTGCTTATCCTCTTAAACAGTTCGTGAAGCAATATCTTGAAGAAAAAGGTATTGAGTACAAAGATTATGGAACTTATTCCGAAGACAGCTGCAACTATGCCGAATATGGACATGCCCTTGCCAAAGGTATTGAAGAGGGGGAGGTCTATCCGGGTATTGCAATGTGTGGTAGTGGTGAAGGCATTAGTATGACTCTGAACAAACATCAGAGCATACGTGCAGGACTTTGTTGGATTCCTGAGATTGCCCATCTTATTCGTCAGCATAACAATGCCAATGTACTTGTTATGCCAGGAAGATTCATTGATAATGATATGGCACGTAGAATTATGGATGAGTTCTTTTCTACAGAATTTGAAGGTGGACGTCATCAGGAACGAATCAATGCTATGCCAGTAAAATAACATTGTGTGATATTATATTTAATAGTCTGAATACTAATTTTGTAAAACTGATTTATACCAATGAAAAGAACAAAATTGACGTTGCTCTTCTCTTTTCTTCTTGCAGCATTCATGTTTTGTCTGCCTGCTTCTGCACAGAAGAAAGGTACGTTTGAAGCAGGAGAAGGTTCTTTCCTTCTCAATGGTAAGCCTTTTGTTGTGAAGGCTGCGGAAATACATTACCCTCGTATTCCGAAAGAATATTGGGAACATCGCATAAAGATGTGTAAGGCAATAGGTATGAATACCGTATGTATATATATCTTTTGGAATATACACGAACAGAAAGAAGGAGAATTTGATTTTTCCGGTAACAACGACATTGCGGCATTCTGTCGCCTTGCCCAGAAAAATGGCATGTATGTCATTGTTCGCCCCGGACCATACGTATGTGCCGAGTGGGAAATGGGTGGTCTGCCGTGGTGGCTGCTCAAAAAGAAGGACATCCGTCTTCGTGAGCAAGACCCATATTTCATGGAGCGCGTGAAAATCTTTGAAGAAAAGGTTGGCGAACAGCTTGCACCACTCACTATTCAGAATGGCGGTCCTATAATTATGGTACAGGTAGAAAACGAGTATGGTTCGTATGGTGAGGACAAACCGTATGTAAGTGCAATTCGCGACATTGTACGTGCTTCCGGTTTTGATAAGGTGGCACTTTTCCAGTGCGACTGGAGTTCTAATTTCACAAAGAACGGTCTCGATGATCTTGTTTGGACTATGAATTTCGGTACAGGTGCGAATATTGATGAGCAGTTCCGCCGTCTTAAAGAACTTCGTCCGAACTCACCTCTTATGTGCTCTGAGTTCTGGAGCGGATGGTTTGACAAATGGGGGGGCAAGCATGAGACTCGTAGTTCAAAAGACATGGTTGCCGGTCTTAAGGAAATGTTGGACAAGAATATTTCTTTCTCACTCTATATGACTCACGGAGGTACAAGCTTCGGACATTGGGCTGGTGCAAACTCTCCTGGATTTGCTCCTGATGTTACTTCGTATGACTATGATGCTCCAATCAATGAGTATGGTCAGGTGACACCTAAGTTTACAGAACTTCGCGACATGCTTCAGCAATATACAGACAAGAAGCTTCCGGCAGCCCCGGCTCCAAAACCAATTATTTCAATACCGGAGTTCAAGTTCACTCAGGTTGCTCCGTTGTTTGAGAACCTTCCTGAACCGGTTGTTACACGTGATGTAAAGACTATGGAAGAATTTGATCAGGGATGGGGCTCAATCCTTTATCGTACAACCCTTCCTGAAATCAATGGGCAGAGCAAGCTTCATATAGCAGGCGGACATGATTATCTCCAGATTTTTGTAGATGGTAAATATATTGGTGTACTTGATCGCCGTAATGGTGATAAGGATATAGTTCTTCCTTCATGCAAGAAAGGTGCACAACTCGATATTCTTGTAGAGGCTATGGGACGTATTAATTTCGGACGTGCAATTAAAGACTTCAAGGGTATTGAAGGTAATGTGGAACTCACCATCGACATTGACGGAAATGCTTATACAGCAAGTCTGAAGAACTGGAAAAACTATTTGCTTCCTGATACGTATGACTTCAACAAGAGCCAAAACTTTAAGCCTCTTACTTCTGTAAAAGATAATAAGGGGCAGAGAATCCCCGGTTTCTATCGTGCTACATTCAATGTCAGCAAAGTTGGTGACACATTCATCAATTTTGAAACATGGGGCAAGGGACTTGTTTATGTCAATGGACATGGTGTAGGACGTATTTGGGAAATCGGTCCTCAGCAGACTCTTTATGTTCCGGGATGCTGGCTTAAGAAAGGTCAGAACGAGGTTATTGTATTTGACGTAATCGGTCCAAAGGAAGCTAAGGCGGAAGGTCTTAACAAACCAATCATCGACAAGTTGCTGAATGCAGAACCTCCAATTCACCGTCAGGAAGGTCAGAATCTTGACCTTTCGGCAGAGAAAGCAGTCAAGAGTGGTTCTTTCAACTCGGGCAACGGTTGGCAGGAAGTGAAGTTTGATGCTCCTCAAACCGGACGTTATGTTTGTCTCGAAGCACTCAATGCTCACGATGGCAATGAGTATGCTTGTATCGCAGAGCTTTATCTTCTTGATGAAAACGGTGAGCGTCTTAGCCGTGAGCCGTGGCGCATAGATTATGCAGACAGTGAGGATATTGTTACAGGAAACCGTGCCGGTGACAAGATTTATGACCTTCAAGAATCTACTTTCTGGTCAACAGTGAAGGGTGTCAAGTTCCCTCATACCATTATTATCGATCTTGGCAAGGTACAGACTGTCACAGCTCTTCAATATCTCCCTCGTATGGAATCTACTGTTCCGGGAGGTATTAAGGATTATAAAATCTATGTAAAGACTGATAAGTTTAAGTATTAATGATTGCAATGAATATTGCAAGTTAATGTTTAAAATAACACCCAATTTAATATGTTTGAAATATTAAATTGGGTGCTTTTTTATAATGCATTATAATGCATATAATGCAAAGCTATATAAGACTTTTTATGTATTCCTTGAAATCATTCTCATTGATGTTTTCAGTCTGAGGCAATGTCATGCCCTCTTTTTCGCTGCACATAATTTTCTATAATTTTATGGATATGTTTCGGTCAAACGTGCGGATTTTCCACATTTTGTGAGAGGCTTTTTATGCATACCACAGCTTGGCATTCGGATGTTCCGATTAACAGTCGCTTTGCAACCGACTTGATTAGTCAACTCGATGTATTCTCTTAATTTATCCTTGTCATGTGATAGCCCATGTTGTTGAGTTGCATAGCCATACCCATGAGATATAGCTGGTGCAGACACGACACATAAGCATGGAATGCCGCAGGAGTTCCCGGCTCTATATGCTCGTGATGCAGCGCGTTGTTGACGCGGGAGGCACACTCCGCTACAATGTCACTGATATGCCGGCATTGGGCTTCATCCATGCCGAGGACAGACTCAAGGATGTATTCATCCATGCAGTCGTAACCGCGTACATCACGAATCGTTTCATACAGACCAGACATGCTGCCGTATTTTTCCCAATCTGTATCCCAGTATTTGGCGACAGCCATACCGAGAAACATAATCCATCCGAGAGATACTGTCGGATATTTTGTGAATTCCCTGATGCCGTCTGTAAGATATGCTTGCACCAGTTCTTGCCATTTTTCCTCCACATCAGGACATTCTGGAAGATGTGCGTCCGTCATTTTTGCCTGTGTCAGATATTGGTGCAAGTCTTTCTGAATTTTAGTTTCGAAATTATGATCCATTTTATTTGATGATTGATATTTACTGAAAACTGGAAGTGAGGATAATGCAATGTCGGTAGAATAGGGTGGCCCTACCTTTGTGTTCGACGCAGATTTCCGTCTGTCCGGATAATGGTCTTGTCCGAAACCCTATAAAATCAGGATATTCCCCTTATTCGTTTACGTAAGAGGACAGCATATTCCCGATAGCTTCCAGCCATTTAGTTCTTCTTCCTTTGTGAGCCTGCCGCTCCTCTTCCCGATTTGGCATCTCCTCGATAGGGTTCTCTTCGTCGATTTCCGGATTTGTGTCAGGCTGCTCTTCTCCGTGTTCTTCCACATCGGGAATGCTGTCTGCCTCATGTTTTGTTTCGTCAGCAATTGTGGGAGAAACCGGCTTTCTGTTGTAGTACGTTTCATACAAACGGTTCAGCTTGTCTTCGTCTTTCTTTTCATCCACAATCGCTTTCTGTTTGTCAAATCCGGTGGCGATGATTGCCACTTTCACATCGTCTCCCAGCGTGTTGTCTTCATACAGTCCCCACAGCACCTCCAAATCTTCGTCGAGACTGTCCATAAACGTATTGACTTCCGTGAGTTCGTTAATCATCACCGGAGACTTGTCGCAAGTGTATATGATGTACAGCAGTCGCTGCGCCTTTTCTATCTCCACATCGCTCATTAGGGGCGAGTTGAGCGCATTCGACATGGCTTTCATTATTCTGTGCTCTCCGCTTGCCCTTCCCATCGAGATAATGGCTCCTCCTCCGTCTTTCATCACTGTTTCCACATCACAGAAATCGCGGTTTACGATGCCTTTTATCGTAATAATTTCTGCAATGCATTTGGTGGCTACGGTCAGTATTTCGTCTGCCTTGAAAAATCCTTCGGTGACAGATATGTCCGAATATATCTCAGGCAGACGCTCATTGTTGATTACCAGCAACGTATCGACCGTCTTTTTGAGTTGCTCGATGCCCAGCAGTGCCTGCTTTATGCGCTTGCGCTTTTCAAAAGCGAAAGGCAGAGTAACCACACCGACGGTCAGAATACCCATTTCTTTTGCCACGGAAGCAATGACAGGAGAGGCTCCCGTACCGGTACCTCCTCCCATTCCCGCCGTTATGAACACCATTTGTGTGTTGTCGTCAAAGAGTCTTCTGATGTCCTCAATGCTTTTTTCCGCCGCTTCGCGTCCTTTCTCCGGATTTCCTCCGACTCCCAGACCTTTTTCTCCTAACTGAATGCGAACCGGAATGTCTGTGCTTGCCAGAGCCTGACTGTCTGTGTTGCAAATGGCAAACGACACATTGGTTATTCCTTGGCTGTACATGTTTCTCACAGCATTTCCTCCACCGCCGCCTACACCAATAACTTTTATAATGTCATTGGATTTATCTTTGATGGGAAAATTGAATATTGCATCGGAATGGTCTGTAATTGGGTTCATAGAGTCGAAAGTTTTATGTTCGTATGAAGATGTATTTGGAGGTTCGGAAAACCGTAATCTGTGGATATTTGTATATGAGAATACACTCCTATTACGCTCTTTTCATTGAATTGAGTGCTTCAAGAATGCATGACAAAAATAGTTATTATACGACAAAATCACAATTTTTTACTCTTATAATTAATGCGGATTGCTGATTATGTCGGCTTCTATATAATTAGGTAGCGGCTTTGAAAAAGCTTCATCATAGAAGATGATAAAATGAGTTCCATTTAGGTCTTTTAAAGCTCCCATAAAATTTTTTTTGAATATGTTTTTTTGAGGAATGTTCTGTTTTGATAAAATGCAAGTATATATTGTGGTTTTAGTTTTAATTTGTTTGATTTTGTGTTGTAACGCTGACTTTTTGATTTTGTCAAATGTTAAAATTCCAAGCCCTCTGGCACGCGTCAAAATCGACCGCGCCGAACTTTTCTCGGAGAACGGGGCTTCTACGCGCATTTTCTGAAGCCACCGGAATTTGTGAAATAGTGTTTCATTTTGGAGCGGTTCTTTTACATTTATTTATTTTCAGCGAAGAGTTCTTGTAAAAAAAGTACTAAGTTTTCAAATTTCCAGCGCACAGTTTTTTTCTTCACAGCGCACTGCAATTTTATTTGCAGCGCAGTAGAAATTCTCCCACTGTGCGCTGAAAATTTGACGACAGCGCGCTGAAAATAAAAAAACAGCAGGGAGCG
>JAGASY010000046.1 GCA_017621515.1 Bacteroidaceae bacterium | reverse complement strand
TCTTTTTTCCCGTTTCCCGGTGCTTTTTCAAAAAATCTACGCTGAAAATTTCTCCAAACTACTAAGTTTTTAAAATTGTAGCGCACTGTCGCTGATAAAACAGTGCGCTGAAAATGTGACGACAGTGCGCTGGAAATATCAAAACTTAGTAGATTTTCCAAAACGACTCTTCGCCGAAGATAAATAAATGTAAAAGGACTGTCAAAAACGAAACATAATTTCACATTTCAATGAGGTGTTAGAAAATGCGTGTAGAATCCCCGTTCTCCGAGAAAAGTTCGGCGCGGGCGATTTTGACGTGTGCCAGAGGACTTGGAATTTTAACATTTAACAAAATCGAAAAGAAAGCAATGAGCTGTATTTGTTGTCAGTTTGTTTTGTGTTTGTTTCTTTTTGTGACAAAACCGTTTTTCTTCTCTCTTCGTTTTTTGCTGTTGGCACGTTTTTTGTAGGGTGTGTTTGAGTGTTTTCTTGTTATGATTTATGTAGATACATCCACTAACCCCACAAGGAAGGTCTGTTGAATACATCCAGTTAAAACATGAGAACACTCGCTTAAAAATAAGAAGACTTTTAAGACCGTTTCTTTCCTATATACTAATAAAAGTAGAAGAAATGTATATATAAAACAGGAAGAAGCTGCTCAAATAGAAGCAAAATTACCTCAGGACAAGGCATACTTCCGCCGGTTTATGTATGGAAAATAGGGTAAAACATCCTTGCAAGTGTAAAAATGTTTTACAACATAAACTTTAATTGTGCGTCTTTGATAACTTTTGCGTATTTTTCGCCCGAATTACTGGAACAGCTGTGTGTATGTTGTTATGCGAGAGCTGTTTCTACATAAGTAAAACCTTAAACTATTTTTTCAGAATATGAAAATCTATCAGACTAATGAGATTAAGAACATTGCTCTTCTTGGCAATGACGGTTCGGGCAAGACGACACTTACGGAAGCCCTCCTTTATGAAGCAGGAATTATCAGTCGCCGTGGACGTATCACGGCAAAGAATACTGTCAGCGACTACTTCCCGGTAGAGCAGGAATATGGGTATTCTGTGTTTTCTACTGTATATCATGTGGAGTGGAACGGCAAGAAACTTAATATCATCGACTGTCCCGGGTCGGACGATTTTGTCGGAGCGGCCATGACAGCCCTCAATGTGACGGATACAGCTATTCTGCTTCTCAATGGTCAGTATGGTCCGGAAGTCGGCACTCAGAACCACTTCCGTTATACAGAGAAGCTAGGCAAGCCGGTCATATTCCTTGTCAATCAGCTTGATAGCGATAAATGTGATTATCATAATGTGCTTGAACGCCTGACTGAAATTTATGGAAGCAAGGTGGTTCCGGTACAGTATCCGTTGAATGAAGGTCCGAACTTCAATGCGCTTATTGATGTGCTTCTGATGAAGAAATACTCTTGGAAACCTGAAGGCGGAGAACCTGTCATAGAGGATATTCCGGCAGAAGAGATGGAGAAGGCGATGGAAATGCACAAGGCTCTTGTGGAGGCTGCCGCTGAGAATGACGAAACGCTGATGGAGAAGTTCTTTGACACCGAGTCGCTTACGGAAGATGAGTTGCGTGAAGGTATTCGCAAGGGACTGGCTTCACGCTCCATGTATCCGGTGTTCTGTGTTTGTGCATACAAAGACATGGGTGTGCGTCGCTTGATGGAGTTCCTTGGCAATGTGGTGCCTTTCGTAGATGAAATGCCTCAGGTGCATAACACTCGTGGTGAGGTGGTTAACCCTGATCCAAATGCGCCGACTTCACTCTATTTCTTCAAGACTGCAAATGAACCGCATATTGGTGGTGTGCAGTATTTCAAGGTGATGAGCGGTAAGGTGCATGAAGGCGATGACCTTACAAACAGCGACAGAGGCTCGAAGGAACGTCTGGCACAGATTTTTGTGTGCGCCGGAGCCAACCGTATAAAGGTGGAAGAGCTGGTTGCCGGAGATATAGGCTGTACGGTGAAGCTGAAGGATGTGCGCACAGGCAACACGTTGGTGGATAAAGACTGTGAGCACAGGTTCAACTTTGTGAAATATCCAAACTCTAAGTACATACGCGCCATAAAGGCAGAGAATGAGGCTGATTCTGAAAAGATGATGGCGGCCATACAGAAGATGAGTCAGGAAGATCCGACATGGATATTGGAGCAGAGCAAGGAACTCAAACAGACACTTGTCAAAGGACAGGGAGAGTTCCATCTGCGCACATTGAAATGGCGTCTTGAAAACAATGAGAAAATCAAGATTCGTTTTGAAGAGCCGAAGATTCCATACCGTGAAACAATCACTAAGGCTGCACGTGCTGACTATCGCCACAAGAAGCAGTCGGGTGGTGCAGGGCAGTTCGGAGAAGTTCATCTCATTGTAGAGCCGTATTATGACGGTATGCCGGAACCTACTACCTATAAGTTCAATAATCAGGAATATAAGATAACGAACAAAGGCAAGGAAGAGATAGACCTCGAATGGGGCGGCAAGCTTGTCTTTATCAACAGTGTGGTCGGAGGTGCGATAGACTCACGCTTTATGCCTGCTATTCTCAAGGGTGTGATGAGCCGTATGGAACAAGGCCCTTTGACAGGAAGTTATGCGCGCGATGTACGGGTCATCGTATATGACGGAAAGATGCACCCGGTAGATAGCAATGAACTTTCTTTCATGCTTGCCGGACGTCATGCCTTTAGTGAGGCTTTCAAGAATGCCGGACCTAAGCTTCTGGAACCAATCTATGATGTTGAGGTCTTTGTTCCGAGCGACAAAATGGGTGACGTGATGAGCGACTTGCAGGGCAGACGCGGTATGATTATCGGAAGCGAGAGCGAAAACGGCTATGAGAAGCTTGTTGCCAAGGTGCCTTTGAAGGGGCTGTCGAGCTATTCCACTACGTTAAGCTCAATCACTGGTGGTAGAGCTTCCTTTATCATGAAATTTGCAAGTTATGAGCTTGTTCCTACAGATTTGCAACAGAAGTTGATGAAGGAATTTGAAGAACTGGATAAGAACGAAGATTAAAATAGGTTAACAAGTTAACTGAAATGTAATCTAAAGGTCGGCATTTGTTAAAAGTGCCGACCTTTTTGCATAAAAGACGCTAAGTAATTAAGTAAAAATTTGGAGGAGTATTAAGTTTTTCATTAATTTGCAAACAAGATGCTTGGAATATTGTTAATAATTTGAAAACATATTTCAACAAGGAAAACGGATATAAGATTATTTGCATTTCGGATGTGATGGTCTTTTCATAAAATAAGGTAAGAGATGAAGAAATCGACAATATCAATACTTGCAATAGTGATGGGAATCTCTTTTGTAGGTCTTCTTATTCTTCAGATGCAATATATTGAAGAAACCATAGGTATGCGCAAGCTTCATTTCGACGAGTCGGTAAGCAGAAGTCTTTATCAGGTTTCTCGTCATCTTGAAGTGAAAGAGGCTACACGCTATCTGGAGCAGGGTGCGGCTGCGATGGATGGGATTGCCACTGCGTATGATTCTATCATTGTCAGTACGGATTCTTCGGTGATACAGCGTGTGCACAGAGTGACAGCCAAGGACGGCAGTGTGTTCACCTCGCTTGAGACAACGGCAAGTACGAATATTTCCGACAAATATTTTACCAAGCAGAAAGGGACGGTGCCTTATAAGAATCGTTCCTTGCAGGAGATAATGAAGCAGCGTTATGATTATGACAAGAAACTGCTTGATGAAGTTATCTACAGTATGCTATATACGGCAAGCGATCGTCCGCTTGAAGATCGCATAGACTTTAATGAACTTGACCAAGAGATAAAGACGGAGTTGAGTAATAATGGCATTAATATAGAATACCATTTTTCAGTTCTTGCAAGTAACGGCAGAGTGGTTTACCGTTGTTCTGATTACGATGTAAAGGGAGAGGATCTAAGTTATACGGAGACATTGTTCAAGAATGATCCGGTACAGAAGATGGGAGTGTTGAAAGTTCATTTTCCGGAACAGGGACGTTTTATCTACAGTTCCATGAAGTTCATTATGCTTTCTGTTATGTTTACTTTGGTTCTGTTGGCTACGTTTATCATTACGCTGGTGCTCGTGTTCCGTCAGAAGAAGCTTACAGAAGTGAAGAATGACTTCATAAACAATATGACACATGAGTTCAAGACTCCGATTTCTTCTATTTCGCTTGCGGCACAGATGCTCAGTGATTCTTCCGTGAAGAAGACTCCTCAGATGCTTGAGCGTCTGACCTCTACGATTAATGATGAAACGAAACGTCTGCGCTTTCAAGTGGAAAAGGTTTTGCAGTTGTCGATGTACGACCATCGTGAAGCAAATCTGAAGATGCGGGAGATTGACGCTAATGAATTGATTGCCGGGGTGATACATACATTTGCTCTGAAAGTGGAGAAGAACGGCGGCAAGATTATCTCAAGTCTTAAGGCTGAAGACCCTATCATATATGTGGATGATATGCACTTCACGAATGTGATATTCAACCTTATGGACAATGCGGTTAAATATAAGAGGAATGACATAGAACTTGAGCTGAAGGTTTCTACTTGGAATGAGGGCAAGAAACTGTGCATTTCGGTGCAGGATAATGGTATCGGCATTAAGAAGGATGACTTGAAAAAGATTTTTGAGAAGTTCTATCGGGTACACACCGGTAATCTGCATGATGTGAAGGGCTTCGGACTGGGGCTTGCATACGTGAAGAAAATCATCATCAATCATAAAGGTACTATACATGCGGAAAGTGAATTAGGCATTGGTACGAAGTTCATTATAAAGCTTCCGTTGATGGATGACTGAGAATTAGAAAATGAAATTATTATAAACTTTAAAAAGAAACTATTATGGACGAGAAATTTGAAGATGTTCGCATTCTTCTTTGTGAAGACGACGAGAATTTAGGTATGTTGCTCAGAGAATATCTTGAAGCAAAAGGATATAAGGCTGAATTGTGTGTTGACGGCGAAGAGGGCTATAACGCTTTCCGTGACGGTATGTTTGATCTTTGCATACTTGATGTCATGATGCCTAAGATGGACGGTTTCACTCTTGCTGCAAAGATTCGTGAAATGAATTCTGATGTTCCTTTCATGTTCCTTACTGCAAAGACATTGAAGGACGACATAAGAGAAGGATTTGAGATTGGAGCTGATGATTACATCACAAAGCCTTTCTCTATGGAAGAAGTGGTGTTCCGTATCGAAGCTATTTTGCGTCGTGTACGTGGTAAGAAGAACAAGGATGTTACGATGCATCAGATTGGTAAGTTTACCTTTGATACTCAGAAGCAGATTCTGTCAATTGGCGATCAGCAGACAAAACTGACAACCAAGGAAGCAGAGTTGCTCACCCTTCTCAGCACAAAGGCAAACGAGTTGTTGCAGCGTGACTATGCGTTGAAGACAATATGGATTGATGACAACTATTTCAATGCACGCAGCATGGATGTGTATATCACAAAATTGCGTAAGCATCTTAAGGCAGACCCGGATGTGGAGATTCTCAATGTTCACGGAAAGGGGTATAAATTGGTTATCTCTGAAAGCAATTGATAAATTCCGGTTTGTCTGTTGACTGAACAAGAGAGGCGAATGCTTGATTCATAGTTGGTGAATCTTTGCATTTGCTTCTCTTTTTTGTATGGCATGGATTCAACAGATAAATGCAAAATGGAGAGACGAAAGTGAAGAAAATGTGTGATGAAAGTTCTTCCTTCTTGATTTATGTCATGAAAATATGTAAAAGCTTGATGTTTTCGCACACAACGCTTGCAATATATCATAAAACCCCTACCTTTGCATTGTGTTTTTCATAGTATTAGATTTAAGGTTAACAAAGGTTGGGGTAAGGCGTTACCCCTTTTTTTATGTCCTTAACTTTCTAATGCAATTGTTTCAGACCGACAGACTCTTCGGATAGACGAGAAAGAGAATTTGTTTTCGCGGTGAAGAGTGTGTGGCGAATCTGTATAGATTCAAGTGACGAGTCTGTGGCTCTTTCTCTGCTTTTTTTGATTTTCAATATACTAAAGAATGATATTTTGCGTTTTTCTTATATAATAAGGACTGAAAAAGAGGTGTTGCTTATGGATAATTCTACAAAAGAGAAGAAACAAAAAGAAAAAGTGAAGATTGTAGTGATGAAAAGAAATCTACATGCAAGAAAAGACACTTTGTTTTTCTTACGTATGTTGGCGAGGGCATATATGCCGGTGCAGCTTTGAGTTTGGCATTACACTTTTCATGGATTCATATTTTCCTGTATTCAAGCACGTTTCAGTTGTGCCATCATTGTAATACTGTACATTCTTTTGGTATGAAAGATTGTTTGAATACCGGACAGAACTGAGATTGTATTAGTTTATTTATTGTTTTGACTGATGTATCTTGATGTTAAATACATTGGTCATAAGTATTTTGACTCTTTATTCTTTGGATACACAATCTTTACTTCGTGTTCTCGCTTCGAATCCTCAAGTGAGAGCACTTACAGCAATTATTACGAAAAAAAGTCCGCGTCATATCGTGCTTGACGGACTGTGTGCATCTGCTGCACCACTTATGTTTGCCGCCTTGGCATCGTCTGCTAAAAAAACATTGCCTCTAATGCTTTTCCTGCTCGATGATATGGACGAGGCGGGATATTTCTATCATGATTTGACGCAGATGCTTGGGACTGACAATGTCCTGTTTTTCCCTTCCACCTATCGCAGAGCCATAAAGTACAATCAGAAAGATGCTGCAAACGGTATTTTGCGTACTGAAGTGCTCAGCCGGCTTTCCGAACAGAACAGTTCGCCGCTGTTCATTGTCACCTATCCGGAAGCAATGGCGGAGAAAGTGGTTTCTAAACATGAGCTTGCCGACAATACCTTGAAGATTGCGGTGGGAGCTTCTGTGGATATTTGTCTGTTGGAGAAGAAATTGCTTGAATTAGGTTTTTCCCGGACGGATTATGTGTATGAGCCGGGGCAATTTGCCGTCCGAGGCTCTATTGTGGATATATATTCTTTTGCTTCCGAATATCCGTACAGAATAGATTTCTTCGGTGATGATGTTGACAGCATACGGACTTTTGACGTACAGTCGCAATTGTCTCAGGAACGCGTGGAGGCTATGACCGTGGTACCGGAAATGGATGGTGTGGATGTGGAATACATATCCTTCACCGATTTCCTGCCGGAAAACTGTGTCGTGGTGGCGAAGAACATCGGGTTTGTTTGCGATAAAGTTGCCCAAATTTATGATGAGGGTTTTTCTGTGCAGGCTCTGCTGGAGGAACATGCCGGACAAGAGAAGATGAAGCGGGAAAATGCTCGGCACGAATCTTCATTTACGGATGTGTATGATGGGACAGCCTCGTCTGCCGACACGATACGTCAGCATACGATTGTTTGTGGAGAAGATTTTACAGCCGGAATTTCCGCTTTCCGAAGAATTGATATCGGACATGGAGCTTTGGCGGAGAACTCCGATGACAAGCAGTATGCGCTTGTCAAGTTCGATACGGTTGCGCAGCCACTCTTCCATAAGAATTTTGATTTGGTGACATCCGAGATGAGAAAGCTTATATGCGAAGGATATAAAATCAATATATTGTCTGACAGCGACAAACAGATTGCGCGTCTGAAAGACATCTTCACCGATATGGCGCAGGCGGAATCGGAGAAAGCCCTCGCATCCGGTGTCCCGATGGAAATGATTGACTCGGGTGATGCCTCTATGCCGTTTACTCCTATACGTTTCGAACCTGTCTGCAAGGCTATCCACGAAGGATTTATCGACCGCACGCTGCATCAATGCTTCTTCACAGACCATCAGATATTTGACCGTTTTCATAAGTACAATCTGAAGAGCGACAAGGCGCGCAAAGGTAAGGTGGCACTTACGCTCAAGGAAATCAGCCAGTTTGAACCGGGCGATTATGTGGTACACATGGATCATGGGGTAGGACGTTTCGGCGGACTTGTGCGAGTTCCTTCCCCTTCCGGTGTCATGCAGGAAATGATAAAGATAACCTATCAGAATGAAGATACGGTATATGTTTCCATACATGCTCTCCATAAAGTCTCCAAATATAAGGGACGTGAGGGAGAGCCTCCGCGGCTGAACAAACTCGGCACCGGAGCATGGGAGCGGATGAAAGACCGTGTCAAGACCAAAGTCAAGGATATAGCCCGCGATTTGATTCGGCTTTATGCACAGCGCAGACAGGAGAAAGGTTTTGCTTTCAGTCCGGACGGATACATGCAGCATGAGTTGGAGGCGAGCTTTCTCTATGAAGACACTCCCGACCAGTTGAAAGCTACCCATGACGTAAAGGCGGACATGGAGCGCGAGCGTCCGATGGATCGTCTCGTCTGTGGAGATGTGGGATTCGGAAAGACCGAAATTGCGGTTCGCGCAGCTTTCAAGGCGGCTGCAGACGGAAAACAGGTGGCAGTGCTTGTGCCTACCACGGTGCTGGCATATCAGCATTACAACACATTCTCGTCGCGACTGAAGGACTTCCCTGTGCGTGTCGATTATCTTAGCCGTGCACGTACAAGCAAAGAACAGAATGAGGTGCTGAAAGACCTTGCCGAAGGGAAGATAGAGATTATTGTGGGTACTCACAAACTTATCGGGAAATCAGTGAAGTTCAAAGACCTGGGTCTCCTGATTATCGATGAAGAACAGAAGTTCGGAGTTTCGGTAAAAGAAAAGCTGAGACAGATGAAGGTGAATGTAGATACGCTGACAATGACCGCCACCCCTATTCCCCGTACATTGCAGTTCTCGCTGATGGGTGCACGCGATTTGTCCGTGATACAGACACCTCCTCCCAACCGCTATCCCATACAGACAGAGATACACACCTTCTCGGAAGAGGTGGTGGCTGAAGCCATAAATTTTGAATTGAGCCGTAATGGACAGGTCTTTTTTGTCAACAACAAGATAAGCAATCTTCCTCAGCTTGAAGCCATGATACACCGGGTTGTCCCCGATGCGCGTGTCTGTGTGGGGCATGGAAGCATGGATCCTAAAGAACTGGAGCAGGTGGTCTATGATTTCATGAACCATGACTATGACGTGATGCTTTCGACAACCATTGTGGAGAGTGGAATAGACGTGCCCAATGCAAATACAATCATCATCAATGCAGCCCATTACTATGGACTCAGTGACCTGCACCAGATGCGCGGACGTGTCGGACGCGGCAATAAGAAAGCCTTTTGCTATCTGCTTGCGCCTCCATTGTCGTCGCTTCAGGATGATGCCCGTCGTCGTTTGCAGGCAATTGAAAATTTTTCCGATTTGGGTTCCGGATTGCATATTGCCATGCAGGATTTGGACATCCGTGGGGCTGGTAACATGCTTGGGGCAGAGCAGAGTGGGTTCATTGCTGACCTTGGTTATGAAACATACCAGAAAGTGTTGGCGGAAGCTGTGAAGGAATTGCGGGAAACCGAGTTCTCGGAACTTTACGAAGAGGACAATGTGGAGGATGGCAGACCTGCCGGCGAGAATTTTGTGGAGGAGACCGTAATAGAAAGCGATTTGCCCGCCTATTTCCCGGAAGAGTATGTTCCAAGCAGCGGAGAGCGCATGAGTCTTTATCGCGAGCTTGACAATCTTTCCGATGAGAGCCAGCTTGAGCGTTTCCGGATGAGGATGATTGACAGGTTCGGTGCTCTGCCTAAAGCGGGTGAAGAACTGTTGTGCGTCATGCCGTTGAAATGGGCTGCACGGACTTTGGGCATTGAAAAAATCATTCTTAAGCAGGGGAGTATGATTCTCTTCCTTGTTTCTGATTTCAAAAGCAAGTATTATTTGAGCCGTGCCTTCGAGAAAGTCATCAATTATGCTTCACACCATCCGCGTGAATGTAAATTGCGGGATGGCGATAAGCGTTCCTTGCTTATTTCCGGAGTAGATACAGTGGCACGGGCAAATCAAATTCTTCAACTCATGGAGGTTGCCCAATAAAATCGCTTTATGTGAGAATGTCTTTTGACACTTCTTTTTTAGCTTTGAGTGGATGTATTCACAGATTCCTTTATTATATGAGTGGGAGTCTGTGAGTGCATCCACTTAAAGTTGAAAGAGGAGTCTGTTGAATACACCCACAAAAAACAGAAAAATACTTTTTCTTCATTTTGACAAATTGATTTTCATATAAGGATGAAAATTAACATTTGAAACATTTATTTACATTTGAGAAAATTAGTCCGTTTCTGCTAATGTGCTGCGAATCAACAAGATAACGCTTTGCAAAAAGACATCAGTTTTACCTTAAAAACTGGTATCTCCGATTGAAACAGTAAACATCTGATTCTCTGTGTGTTATCTTTTGAGATGCTTGATTCATGTCAATTTCTACTTCCCTTGCCCATTTTTGTACGGATTTTTGGGCAAATAGAGAAATTTACATCCATTAACAGAAAATTCTGAATGAACCGTTTTTAATTCCAGTCCCAAGAGTTTTTTCAGCGACAGCGCGCTGAAAATTTCTCCAATCTACTAAGCGGTTAAAATTGTAGCGCACAGCAAATAAAATTACAGTGCGCCGTGGCGGAAAAAACAGTGCGCTGAAAATTTGAAAACTTAGTACTTTTTTTCAAAGCCTCTTCGCCATAGATAAATAAATGTAAAAGAATTGTTTAAAAAAGAAACACTATTTCACATTTGGATGTTACTTTCAGAAATTTCAAAAATAAGCCCATTTTTCAACGAAACTTCCTCTCGCTCGAAAAAAGCCCGAAAAATCGCACTTTTTTCGATTTTGAATGTTAAAATTTTGAAGTGACAAAAAAGATAGTAGAATATGCTGTTTTGATTTCTATTTGTTTGTATTTATGTACTTTTTTTTGACAACAAGTGTATTGCTGGAAAAGTACGTTTTTGGGAAATATACGAACACATTCGTTGTTTCAGGGGTAAAAAGAACATTCGGAAATCATGGTAGAAGAAAATAAAATCTTGGTTTTTGCTAAGTGTTTTTCCTTTCTTGTTCGTATTTTAAGTATATTAGCTCGAATTTTAATGATAGTTTTAGACTATGGCTCACTGTTTGTAGTATAGGCTAAATCATCACGTAAGGAAAGTTAAAGATGGAAAAGCAAAGAAGAATAAACTAATAAATCTCATGATATGAAAACAAAGAAATTATTTCTTGTGGTTGCTATGCTTTTTGTGACTGCAATCAGTGCATTGGCACAGAGAGAATTTAAACACCCCGGTGGTATTCTTGGTGGTGCAGACCTTGAACGCATAAAGACTCATGTCAATGCTGGCGATGAGCCGTGGGCTTCGTGTTGGAAGGAACTTCAGGCAGACCGCTTGGCAAAAAGTACATGGACGGCTTCCCCGTCAGAAGAGATTGGAGGTGGTGGTACCAGACAGCGAGCTGCAGAGGACGGTTATGCGGCTATGCTCAATGCCATAGAGTGGCATGTAACAGGCAAGAAGGCTCATGCTGATTGTGCGTCAAAGATACTTACAGCATGGGGACACAAACTCAAGACGGCTTCTGCCGAATTGTTCCAATATCCGAGTCGTACCATGATTGCTGCTGCTGAAATGCTTCGCTATAGTGACGGCACATTCTATGAGGGATGGGCGGAAAATGACCGTGCCGTGTTTATGGATAAAGTGCGCACAGTCATGTACCCTTCGTGCCAGAGATTCTGTACATACCAGTACTCCCATCCTTCATGGTACACTCCGGCTGCGCTTGTCATTTTGTCAGCGGGAGTGTTGCTTGATGAGCCTGCCATGTATCAGGAAGGTTATGACCTTATGCTCAACACCGACCATTGGGGCACGATGTATGGTGGTTCGATAGATCCGAGTGGACAGATGCGTGAGATGGGACGTGACAATGTGCATGGCGGACTAACGCTCGGTGACATCACGCAGGCATGTCTTTGGGCATGGAATCAGGGTGATGATCTCTTTGCTGAAGGCGACAATCGTCTGTTGAAAGGTATGGAGTATTGGTGTCGCTACAACACGGGTCATACGGATACTCCGTTTGAACCCACAGACTGTAGCGGGCTTGACAATGCCACTGGTTACTCTTTCTTTTATATCTCTATGCACAACAATGGTTTCCGTTTGCGTCCGGACGCATGTAGTTTCGAGGCTGTTTATCATCATTACAAAGAAATAAAAGGTATGGACGCGGAGAAAGAGTTTCCATACCTCACTATTGCCGCTCGTCTTGCACGTCCCGATACCAGTAACCAGTTGCTTGGCTACGGCACACTGTTTTTCACAATTGATGCTGCAGCCTCTCCTTACATGACGGAAAAGCCGCAGCAGCCAAAGGACTTCATTGCGAGAGACGGATTTAATTGTGTATATCTTTCATGGAAACATCCGGAGAACGAAGACTCTCGCGGTTTTCGCATCTATCGTTCCACTGACGGCACATCATATTCTCTTCTGACAACGATAGACTATTATACGTCGAATGAATATAAAGACATAGATGTTGAGTCGGGGACTACATATTATTATAAGGTGCAATTCATCAACAAGGCGGGATATAGTGACATGAGTACGATTGCTGTTGCTACACCACAGAATGGTACTGATGCTCTGCCGAAAGGATGGGGCTATGCCGGGGTCAATTCTGTGGCTTCTGGCAGCGGACTTTTTACAGAAGTAATGGATTCCACGTTCATTGTTAACGGACTTGGCACTGACATTGGTGGTTCGTCGGACATGCACGGTTTTGTCTATAAGAAGATTGTTGGAAATGGAAGCATCACCGCTCGTCTCACCTCGACAGATGAGTCGTTCTATAAGGTCGGAATAATGATGCGCGGTTCGCTCACCGGCAATAGTCAGCGCATAGGACTTACCCTCGGGGAGGGTGGGTATCGTATGCTTCGTATGTGCGTGCGTAACACTACTGGTGGTGGCACTTCATGGATTAATGGTACCAACTACGGATATGCTCCTTTATGGATGCGCATGACACGTGAGGGAGATACATTCACCGCATTTGTAAGTCGTGACAGCATAACATGGCATATTATTGGTTGTACCACTATGACCATGCCAAAGACCTATTATGTAGGTTTGGCTTCTTGCAACGGTAAGGGTGCCGGTGGTACATATCAGGCAGTGTTCGATAATGTCAAGGTGACAGGTACTGTTGCCACACCAACTCGTGTGCCGGCTACACCCGCAGGATTAAAAGTGAAGCTTGCAGATTCGCTCAAAGCTACGCTTACATGGCGTACTGTTGCTGATGCCGACTCGTTTGTTGTCTATCGTTCCTTCGACTCTGAAAATTTCGATTCCATAGCTACAGTACGTGCTAACCATTATGATGATGTTGTTGCTCTGCCTGGCACATATTATTATAGTGTGGCAGCTTTTAATACTGTGGGCAAGAGTCAAACCTGTGCGGCGCAAGAAGTGGAACTTTATGAGATTAAGCAGCTGAAAGGTACAATTATAGGTACAGAAGGCTCTTGGAACAACAACTCATCGACAACAAAGACTGCTGCTATGGACGGCAGTCTCAATACCTTTTTCGATGCGAAAGAAGGCAGTGGCGCGTGGATTGGATATGATATGGGTAGTGGCAAGAGTGCCGTTGTCACATACGTGATGTTTGCTCCGCGCAAAGGATATCCGCAGCGCATGGACGGCGGAAAATTTCAAGTAGCCACAAAGTCCGACTTCAGCGATGCCAAGACTATAGCTACTGTGCAGGGAAATCCTGCAGAGGAGCGTCTCACTATGCTTACCGCTCCATCGGGCGAAGCTTATCGTTATCTTCGTTATCTTTCTCCTGACAACGGCAACTGCAACGTGGCTGAGGTGCAGTTCTTCGGACGCTTGTTGGATGAAGCCGAGACAGCTATCGATCGTGTTGTAGATTCAGTTGCTGTCGGAAAGATTTATAGTCTTGACGGATTGGAGGTCAACAATCCGGAAAAGGGAAAAATATATATTCAAAAAGGAAAGAAATTTGTGTGGAAATAATTATTGGCAAGCTGTGAGAATATTCTAAGAGGCTGTAAAAATAACTGCTTGTAGTTACAGGAAGATTCAGAAAGAACTTGGCTGTAATTACAAGCAGTTATTCTTTACAGCTTCTGATTATTCTTTAATGATTGTTTGTCTGAGGTGAACTTGTTGAATAATGAACTGCTTTTGAGCTTTTGGATAATTGTATTTGAGCCTGTTGGAAATTGTCAGATAGATTTTTATGTCTAATTTTGCAGTCAGAAATACAATCGGTAATATGACAACAGAACAAAATGATAATTCCAGTCCGATGAAGCTGATATTTAACTATAACAATGTGTTTTACAGCTTCTTCTATGATGATTTGAGCGGTTGCGTACATCGCTCCCGTGAGTATGCGCTCAATTATGTTTATTCGGGTGAGATGGTGTTGGACAATGGAGTGGAGAAGATTCATGTTCATAAAGGTGAATGTGTGTTCATTCCGAGAGATTATCGCATAACGATGTATAAGAAAACATATAATGGAGAACGCTATTGCGGCATATTCCTTATGTTTACGCGCGGTTTCCTCCGGGAAATGTACAGTAAACTTTCACTGAATAAGGTTCAGGCAAAGACAAAGAAGCTGGATAATGGGGTGATAAAGCTGCCTAACACAGTGGAGCTTGCCAGTCTTTTTGCTTCGATGACTCCCTATTTTAATCCGGATGTGAAACCGAAGGATAATTTCATGGAGTTGAAGTTGCAGGAGGGGCTTATGGCTTTGCTGGCGATAGATGAAAGATTTGTGCCTACCATGTTTGATTTTAATGAACCGTGGAAGATTGATATACTCGGCTTTATGGAGGAAAACTTCATGTGTGATTTGACTATTGAAGAAATCGCGCACTACACAGGGCGCAGTCTTGCCACTTTCAAGCGTGATTTCAAGAAGATAAGTGAACTTACACCAGAGAAATGGCTGATAAAGAAGAGGCTTGAAAAGGCATACGAGCTTATGAAAACCGGCAGAAAGAAGGTGGTGGATGTGTATGCGGAGGTTGGTTTCCGCAATCCTTCTCATTTTTCGACAGCTTTCAAAAAGGAGTTCGGTGTGGCACCAACTGCCGTGATGAACTAAAAATGTACGGGATCTCTTGAATTTATTACGGAATCTCACTGTAATCGTAGCGGTGAGTGGACATCTTATAATTAACAGAATATAATATGAATGTAAAACAATTGTTGGTTGCAGGTATGTTAGGCTTGGCAACGGTTGCAGCCGACTTGAATGCTTTTAATCAGAAAGAAAACAAGAATAGTATGGAAAATTTGACACTGACAAAAGAATGGGACAAGACTTTCCCGAAAAGTGACAAGGTTGATCACAGTAAGGTCACATTCGTGAATCGTTATGGCATCACTCTTGCTGCCGACATGTATAAGCCTAAAGGAACGGAGGGGAAGCTTCCGGCAATTGCGGTCTGCGGACCTTTTGGAGCTGTGAAAGAACAGGCGGCTGGGCTTTATGCTCAGGAAATGGCGGAAAGAGGTTTTCTGACAATTGCTTTTGACCCTTCGTTTACGGGGGAAAGTGGAGGTATGCCACGCTACATGACTTCTCCCGATATTAATACAGAGGATTTCTGTGCGGCTGTTGACTTTCTTGTCACCAATCCGGATGTGGATTCTGAGAAAGTGGGTATTATCGGTATCTGTGGTTGGGGCGGTATCGCAATCAATGCAGCGGCATCCGATCCGCGTATCAAGGCAACACTTGCTTCTACCATGTACGATATGAGTAGGGTGAGTGCCAACGGATATTTTGATGCAGACGATAATGTGGAAGCACGCAACGCTCTTCGAGAACAATTGTCGGCACAGCGTACTGAAGACTACCGTAATGGTACACCAAAACTTGGTGGCGGTGTACCGGATGTTCTGCCGGAAGATGCGCCGAAGTTCCTTCGTGATTACTACGACTATTATAAGACTGAGCGAGGTTATCATCCTCGGTCGCTCAATTCAAATGGAGGACGTAATGCCACATCAAGTATTCCGTGGATAAACTTTCCGTTGATGAGCCGTGCCGGAGAGATAGAGAATGCAGTGATGATATTGCATGGAGAAAAAGCGCATTCGTTCTATTTCGGGAGTGATGCTTACAAGAAACTGACCGTCACACCGGGCAAGGAGAACAACAAGGTGTTCATGGTGATTCCCGGTGCAAGCCATACAGATCTTTATGACCGGATGGATGTCATTCCGTTTGAGGCTATAGAAAAGTTCTTCGAGGAGAATCTGTAAGTTTGAATGTAAAAGTTGCTTGAACCTTATTTATCCACAATTCTGATAGATAAGGTTCAAGCAGGATTCAAATCGTTGAATGTTTTGTGTCCTTTGACATAAAATTGCCATAGAATTGAATAGTTTTTTCTCTCGGGGATATGTTTTGTTTTGCAACGTGAAAGATTTCGCGCTCTGTCGTCTGCAAAGTTTTTCTTGATTTGTTCAAATTCTTTTCTTGCGCGCCATACTGCTTTGAAATTACCGGTTTCACCTTTTATAAGGAACACGAATGCTGCAAGCATGTCAAGCCAGTATTTGGTGTGCATCACAGTGTGCAGTTCTTTTTCCGGTAGGTTCTTGTAGAGCATGAGCAAGTTGTTCCTGAAATTGAGAAATATCTTCCGTGGATTTTCTTTGCCAAGCGTGGCTCCGCCAAGATGGTAGGCTGTACTTTGAGGGATGCAGACAATGGATTTGTCCAATGTGCGTATGCGCCAGCACAAGTCTATCTCTTCCATGTGTGCGAAGAAGCGTCCGTCCAAACCTCCTGCATACCAGTAGTCTTCAGCTCTTACGAAAAGTGCGGCGCCGGTTGCCCATAAAAGTGGGACGGTATCATCATATTGCCCTTTGTCTTTTTCCACTACATGGAATACTCTGCCCCGACAAAACGGATAACCGTATTTGTCGATGAATCCGCCGGCTCCCCCTGCATATTCAAATTCGTCGGGATGTTTCAGTGACAATAGTTTAGGTTGGCAAGCACCGGTCTGAGGATGTCTGTCCATATATTCAATCATGGGTTTGACCCATTCCTTTTGTCTTATTTCCACATCCGAATTGAGAAGCAGATAATATTCCGCTTCCACGTTTTCCAGTGCGCGGTTATATCCGTCAGCGAAACCGTAATTGCGGTCGAGCACAATAGTTCTTATGTCCGGAAAGTTCTGATGTAACATTTTTACGGAGCCATCCGTGGAATCATTGTCTGCCACGATGACCTCCACACCTTCCATCTTTGAACATTCTATCACGGATGGCAGGTATTTCTGCATCATTTCTTTTCCGTTCCAGTTAAGTATAACAATAGCTAATTTGAGCATATTATGGTATGAATGTGTCCATGTGTAACAACATGGGGCGAACACGTGTGTCCGCCCCTATGCCGATTTGATATGTTAATTTGACATATCTTGTTTTATGTCTTAACAGAAATCCCCTGAATTAGAGATTAGGGTTGATTTCGCTCCACTTTGCAATTTCCGGAACAATGTTGAGTGTAACAAGTTCGTCACGCATTTTGCAAAGGTGTGCATAACTTGCATCGAGTTTTGCTACTTCATCCTCTGTACCTACAGGAACATTGTAGTGGCAACCGTCAGCATCGAGAGTTGTGTCCATAGCCATCATGATGTGGTTGTACTTGCCTGTGTTTACGTATGTACCTGCTGGCCAACGGAACTTCTCACCGCCCATTGCTGAACGAATCATTTCTACAGAAAGGTATGAAGGACTCTGGAATGAGCTGCGTCCGCGAAGTTCGATGATTTTTGCACCGCCCTTAGTCACGTCAACCTTCATCTGTTCCCACTCTTCTGCTGAGAACTCAGCTGTACCGATGAGGTCATTGAGAGGCTTGCCGGCAATCTTTACAGCACTTCCGAATACAGCCATCTGCTCACCGTGACCGCCGTAAGTAGCACATCCTGTAACTTCGCTCTGCATTACACCGAACTTCTTTGCCAGTGCACTCTGCAAACGAGTAGAGTCGAGAGCTGCAAGAGTTGTAACCTGTGATGGTTTCAAACCAGAATAAAGGAGTGTCACAAGACCTGTGAGGTCTGCCGGGTTGAAGATGATAACCACATGCTTAACGTCAGGACAGTAAGTCTTGATGTTCTTTCCGAGCTGCTCTGCAATTTCGCAGTTGCCCTTAAGAAGGTCTTCGCGAGTCATGCCAGCCTTACGTGGAGCACCTCCTGAAGAGATTATATACTTAGCATCCTTGAATGCTTCAGCCACGTCTGTAGTAGCTGTGATGTTTACATCGCCGAAACCGCTCTGACGCATTTCTTCTGCAACTCCTTCCGGAGAGAATACGTCGTAGAGGCAGATGTTTGAAGTAAGACCCATCATGAGGGCTGTCTGTACCATGTTAGAGCCAATCATACCTGCTGCTCCAACAATCACGAGCTTGTCGCTTGTCAAGAATCCCATAATTCTATTTTTTTTATGATTAAACAATAAATTCTGTATCTGCAATGACGTCGGTGGACGTATTGAATTATGCAAATATAGGGCTTTCATTGCTCATTAACAATTCTGCATTCGTTTTTTTCTAAAAAAATGACTTCTGTGTGTCGAAGAAATCAGGAAGCAAAGATTTTGCAAATTGGAAGTTGCGGAAGTGGCTTCTTGTCATTTCTGTGAGGTTATTTGCTATTATTGTATGGTTACCGGAGCGTATATGACCTTTTGTTTGCTTGTTCTCGATGAAGAAAATAGGTGGATATATCCATAAAATGACCGCAAAAATCATTGGTATATTCTTGTAAAAGGACTGGTGTTTTTTAACCTTTGGAACGCTTCTGACAAAGATGTGCTTGTTGCGGAAATAAATGATATTATGACAAATTGAAATTAAATATTCTGTTTTATTGACTTTTTGATACTTTGAAATTTTAACATTCTGTTTGCAAAAAAACGCGAATTTTCGGGCTTTTTTCGAGCGGAGAGGAAGTTTCGTTGAAAAATGGGCTTATTTTTGAAATTTCTGAAAGCTACTTTCAAATGTGAAATAGTGTTTCGTTTTGAAGTAATTCTTTTACATTTATTTATCTATGGCGAAGAGCTTTTAGAAAAATGTACTAAGTTTTCAAATTTTCAGCGCACTGTTTTTTTCTTCACGGCGCACTGTAATTTTATTTCCTGTGCGCTACAATTTTAACTGCTTAGTAGATTGGAGAAAATTTCAGCGCACAGTCGCGGAAAAAACTCTTGGAATCGGGGAAAAAGACACTGAACACAAAATTTTCTGTTAATGGATGTGAATTTCTCTATTTGCCAAAAAATCCGTACAAAAATGGGCAAGGGAAATCGTATTTGACATGAATCAAGTGTTTCAAAAGATAACATACAGAGAATCAGGTGTTTACTGTTTTGAACAGAGATGCCAGTTTTTAAGGTAAAACTGATACCTTTTTGCAGAGAGTCATCTTGCTGATTCACAATGCGTTAGCTAAAACAGGGAAATTTCTTAAAATGCAAATAAGTGTTTCAAATGTTAATTTTTGTCCGAAGGCGAAAATCAAAGTGTCAGATTTCCAAAGATGAGAGGAGAATGTGTTTTGTGGTTGTAAAAAAGAATTTCCGGGGAATCGATTTACACACAATTGAAAAACAATCGAAAGTGACGGAAGTTGTTTTCTTATCACCATGAAAGAGCTTTTGTGGAGGGTTAAAAGTTTGTTTTGTTAAATGCGTTGCTCAACGTATGAAACAAAAAGCGTATATTTGTCCATGTCAAGGAATGAACTAAAAATGTAATAAGTATGAATCAGACAAATATCAAACTTGCCGCTTTAAGGCAGGTTATGGAGCGGGAAGGAGTGTGTGCTTTCATCACTCCAAGTACAGACCCTCATTCGGGCGAATATGTGCCGGACAGGTGGAAGGCGAGAGAATGGATTTCCGGATTCACAGGTTCTGCCGGTACGGCTGTCGTCACTGTTGACCGGGCGGCTTTGTGGACGGATTCAAGGTATTTCCTTCAGGCTTCACAACAGATTGCAGACACCGACTTTGTTCTGATGAAAGAGAAAATAGAAGGAACTCCGAGTGTGTCACAATGGCTTGGCGATGTATTGCATGAGGGCGATGTTGTGGCTGTAGATGGAACTGTGAATACGGTTGTGCAGATTGAAGAATTGGAAAACGAACTTCGCAGATATGGAATCAAATTGAGGACTGATATTGATCCTTATCCGGAAATCTGGACAGACCGTCCTTCTGTTCCTTCCGATGAAGTCTTCATACAGCCGCTGGAATATGCCGGAGAGTCTGCTCATGAGAAGATAGGGCGCATCCGTGAGGTGTGCCGAATGCAAGAGGCGGATGCTGTACTCGTGTCTATGCTTGATGAAGTGGCATGGACACTGAATCTTAGAGGTTCCGATATAGAATACAACCCTGTTTTTGTCTCCTATCTGTTGATTTCTCAAGACTGTGCCGTGCTCTATATAAATAAGGAAAAAGTTCCTGCCGAGGTAGCCGACTATCTTGTCCGTGAGGGAGTAGATGTGAAACCGTACGAATGTTTGTTTGAAGATTTGAAGGCTTCTCCTCTAAAAGTGATGATGCAGCCGGACAAGACAAACTATGCAGTATATACTTCGTGTCCGAATGTACTCAGAGCCGAATGTCCTGTTACAATGATGAAAATCATGAAGAACGAGACTGAGATTCGCGGCTACCACAGTGCCATGATTAAGGATGGAATTGCTATGGTGAAGTGGATGAAGTGGGCTGTTGAGGCTGTTCGCAACGGTGGACAGACAGAGCTGTCTTTGTCAAGGAAACTGTATGAGTTGCGTGCCGAGCAACCGCTTTTCAAGGGTGTCAGTTTTGAGAGTATCATGGGATATGCTGCGCATGGAGCAATTGTACACTATGAACCTACGGAGGAGACAGATATTCCGGTTGAACCGCGCGGCTTGCTGCTGATAGATTCCGGAGGACAATATTTGGATGGCACTACGGACATCACTCGTACAGTTCCGCTTGGCGAACTGACAGCAGAAGAGCGACGTGACTATACTCTTGTGCTTCGCGGATTTATCAATCTTGGTCGTGCGGTCTTTCCTCACGGCACATACGGAACTCAGCTGGATGCGCTTGCTCGTGCGCCGATGTGGCAGTATGGTATTAACTATCTGCACGGTACGGGACATGGTGTCGGTTCTTTCATGAACGTACACGAAGGTCCTCATCAGTTCCGTATGAATTATATGCCTACTCCGCTTCTGCCCGGAATGACCATCACGGATGAACCGGGTATCTACATTGCAGACAGTCATGGTGTGCGCCATGAGAACACCATGCTTGTGGTTCCTGCCGATTTCAGTCGCTATGGACAGGATGGTAACGAAGGACTGACTTTTGGTCCTTACTATCAGTTTGAACATCTTACTCTTTGTCCGATATTCACTTCCCCTATTGTCAAGGAAATGATGCAGCCGGAGGAGGTCGATTGGTTCAATGCTTATCAGAGGATGGTGTATGAGAAACTTGCTCCGCATCTTGATTCCGTACATAGGGAGTGGCTTGAAGATGTGACAAGAGAGATTTGATGAATTATTTTGGAATAAAATTGTTTGAAAACAGAATACGATGGCTTTGATAAAAACAGTATGCGGTCTGACTCCGAAATGGGGCAAAGACTGTTATTTCTCAGAGAATGCAACAATTGTCGGTGATGTGACAATGGGAGACCATTGCACAGTGTGGTTCAATGCAGTGGTGCGCGGCGATGTGAATTACATAAAGATTGGTAATCGTGTGAATATTCAAGACGGTTCCTGTCTGCATACACTGTACAAGAAAGCGGCAATAGAGATTGGCGATGATGTGACTATCGGACACAATGTGACCTTGCACGGCTGTACAGTCAAGAACTGTGCTTTAATAGGCATGGGAGCTACGATACTCGATGACGCTGTGGTGGGTGAAGGAGCAATAGTGGCTGCCGGTGCGCTTGTGCTGAAGGGAACTCAAATCGGCAACGGAGAATTGTGGGGCGGTGTTCCTGCCAAATTCATCAAGAAAGTTGATCCGGAGCAGGCAAAAGAACTGAATCAAGGGATTGCAGCCCACTATCTGATGTATGCGGACTGGTACAAGGAAGCGGACGAAGATATGTAATAAGGAAACAGATCATAAAAAGAGCCGGATTCTCATCCCAAAGATATAAGATGAGAATCCGGCTCTTTTTATGACCTGTTTTTCTTTAACCGAATATGGCTTGGAAACATTTGTCAGCAGCACCCGCATTGTGGCTGATGTATTCTCCGGCTTTCTTGCCGGCTTCCTTCAATGATTGCGGATTGGTTGCGAACCCGTCCATCAGAGCGGCAAAAGAGCTGCTGTCTGTATATTCAAATGAGCCGCCGCACTTCAGCAGATGCTGCGCCTCCCGAAATTTCTTGTTGTTAGGTCCGAACACAACCGGTATGCCATATACGGCAGCTTCCGGCACATTATGTATGCCTACACCGAAACCTCCGCCTACAAGTGCGATTTCACCGTAACGGTAGATGCTTGACAACTTTCCGAAACAATCCACAATCAGTACTTCCGCCTCTTTCAATAAAGAATCGCGTGTGGATTTGTCGCCCTGATAATGTTCTATTTCCGTATATCGCACCACTTTGCGCCCTTCGAGCAGCGAATAAATTTCCGTCAGATGATGTTCGCTGATGACATGGGGCGCAATGA
The DNA here is from genome assembly GCA_017621515.1 of Bacteroidaceae bacterium. Taxonomy (GTDB): domain Bacteria; phylum Bacteroidota; class Bacteroidia; order Bacteroidales; family Bacteroidaceae; genus RGIG8745. Next base: position 16,570 of record JAGASY010000046.1, on the reverse strand, counting down.
TGAGCTTCCATTCCTTGTGTTGGTTGAAATAAGGTATGTAGATTTGTTCATCCGGTTGCCAACTGCTTCCGGCAATAAACGTCTGTCTGCCGCTCTTGAAAGTTTCTACAAGTGGCAGCGGAGCAGCCTGATTGCGAATGTCGAGCACTCTGTCGAAACGCGTGTCTCCCACGATGGTGACATTCTTTATGCCGTGTTGCTGCAACAACTCTTTCGAAGTCTCGTTCTGTACGAACAGATGAGTGAAGTTGCGGAGAACATCGGGGGAGCCATACCATTTGAAGAAATGCTGCTGTGGACGGAAAATGCTTGATACGCTGTAAAGCTTTACTCCGCGTCTGTGCATGGAGTAAAGATAGTTGTGCCAAAATTCATATTTGATGAATACGGCTATTTCCGGATGGGCGAGTCGTAAAAAGCTTGCCACATTTCCCGGTGTATCGAATGGCATGTAGCATATCACATCCGCACCTTCATAGTTTTTTCTCACTTCGTATCCGGAAGGAGAGAAAAATGTCAGCAGGATTTTATATTCGGGATGGGTCTTTCGCAGACGTTCCATCAGCGGTCTTCCCTGTTCAAACTCTCCGAGGGACGCTGCATGAAACCATACGATGCGGTCTGTACTCTTTATGTTTTTGCGAAGTATGCCGAATGAACGTACCTGCCCCTTGATTAGAGTACGTATTTTCTTGTTGAATATGGCGGCAATGAGTGCACAGAGCGCATATATATATAAGGCAAAGCTATAGAGAATGTTCATTTTTTTCAGAAATGACAACATCAAATTAATGAAGAGTTACACCTTGTTTAGAGTCAAGAATTAAGTCTTTTTCCAACTCAACCCTTGACTCTTTTGGGGAATTCTTTATTTAATTCAGTTGTTCGATAGCGGATTTTATTCTCTTTATAGTTTCTTCTTTGCCGAGGAATGCAGAAAGTTCATACATGTCAGGTCCTTGACCTGTTCCCACAAGGCACACGCGCCATGCGTTCCAAGGTTTCTTGCCTGTAGCCTCCGCCCATGAATCTATGGCATTACGCTGACTCTCCACAGAAAAATCGTCGAGCGACTGGAGTATGCCTGCAAGCTCTTCCATGTCGGCAGCAGCTGTCTCTTTCCAGTTCTTACGCACGAACTTGTCCTCTTTGTCATACGCTTTCGGTGCTGTGAAGAAGAAACTGCACAACGGCCAGAGGTCGCTTACAAAACTTACGTTTCTTTTCTTCTTATTTCCGTCGTTATCAACATATTCCACCACCTTCTGCTTCATCATGCCGACAACGGCTGCTTCCTGTTCAGCTGTCGCCTCAATGCCGTTCTGGCGGAGCACTTTGTCAAATTCAGGAACCCACTCCGAGTTGTCTTTCTGAAGAAGATATTGATGGTTGAACCATATTCCTTTCACATAGTCGAAACGTGCACCGCTTTTTGAACACTTAGACAGGTCGAACAGGCGGATTAGTTCGTCCATAGACATCACCTCCTGATCGTTTCCCGGGTTCCAACCCAACAGGGCGAGGAAATTGACCACAGCTTCCGGCAGATAACCTTTTTCGCGATAGCCCGATGATACCTCACCGGTCTTAGGGTCATGCCATTCGAGAGGGAAGACTGGGAAACCGAGCTTGTCGCCATCGCGCTTCGACAATTTGCCGTTGCCCACAGGCTTGAGCAGAAGCGGAAGATGTGCGAAACGCGGCATGGTGTCTGCCCATCCGAAAGCCTCGTAAAGCAATACATGGAGCGGAGCCGAAGGCAACCATTCCTCACCACGTATGACATGTGTTACCTCCATCAAGTGGTCATCCACGATGTTGGCGAGATGATAGGTCGGAAGCTCATCGGCACTTTTATACAGCACCTTGTCGTCCAAGATGGATGAATTGATGTTGACATCGCCTCGTATGAGGTCGTCAACATGCACATCGCGTCCCGGTTCGATTTTGAATCTGACCACGTATTGGCAGCCTTCAGCCAGCATACGCTCAACCTCTTCCTTTGGCAGGGTGAGCGAATTGCGCATCATGCCTCGTGTCTTTGCGTCATACTGGAAATTCTCTATCTCGTTTCTTTTGGCATCAAGTTCCTCCGGAGTGTCAAAAGCCATGTATGCTTTTCCTGCATCGAGCAGCTGCTTTACATATTTCTTGTATATATCCTTGCGTTCACTCTGGCGATAAGGGCCGTAGTTGCCGCCGAATGAGACACCCTCATCGAATTTTATTCCGAGCCATTTGAATGACTCTATTATATATTCTTCTGCTCCCGGGACAAAGCGGTTGGAATCGGTGTCCTCGATGCGGAATATCAAATCACCGCCGTTTTGCTTGGCAAACAGATAATTATATAGTGCCGTGCGTACACCTCCTATATGCAGCGGACCTGTAGGACTTGGCGCGAAACGCACCCTCACCTTTCTTTCTGTCATGGTCTGAATCTCTTTCTTTAATGATTGTTTATTTTTTCAGTTGCAAAAATAAGTCTTTTTTATTAAAGAAACAAAAATGTAAGCGCGTAAGGTCATGAGGCGCATGGTTTTGCAGACATAACTGTGGCTGTTTCTGAATGTACAACTTGGAAGTCTGCTGTTTGGCTGTATGGCTTTTCTTACAGCTTTACCACTTCAAGACGTTCCGGAAACCATTTGTCGAGAATTTCATCTGCCTTTCTTTCCATCTCAGGGGTGATGTGTTTGCACACTTTCTTATATGCCACGGTCAAAGATATTGCCTCGTCTATCCATCCTATCAATGGCAGTCGGCGGGCTGAAACGACATCAACCGGCAGAATCAGATAGGAAATGGCTGACAGAATGAACAGTTTGTCGGAGCGTGGAGTGTCCGGATCCGTCATCACATAAAACAGAAGAAGCAGTGGACGTGCGCCCATGCGTCCGGCTTTTTTGGCATATTCGCCTATCCTGTAACGTAATGCCTGATAATCTACAATTGCTTTCTTGTTCATAATTATATTCTGGTTTTAGGGTTTCATTATAAAAGAGGATTAGGAATGAAAAAACATAACATGGAAGGAATGTATTTTTCTTTTTTTTGATTTGTAGTCACATTCCCTAACAATAATAACGGTTGACAGGTGGAAGATGTTGTTCTGATTTTGATATAAATGTAGATTGGACATAGTGCTGAGGACTTTGGTTCTGCCGTGTGAATAGTAGGTAATTACAGTCTCATAACAAAAAAATTGATATGACTTTTAGAACAGTCTTGCAAATGTGACATAATGGTAGTGAAAACGACATATAAGTGTTCACTTGGTTGTTATTGGACTAAAATCTTGCCCTTTTGATTTTGCCAAATGTTAAAAATCCAAGCCCTCTGGAACGCTCCAAAATGAAGCTCGCCGAACTTTTCTCGAAGAACGGGGATTCTGCGCGCATTTCGTAAAGCGTCTGTGAATTGTGAAATAGTGTTTCGTTTTGGAACGGTTCTTTTACATTTGTTTATCTTTGGCGAAGAGTTCCTGAAAAAAAAGTACTAAGTTTTCAAATTTCCAGCGCACAGTTTTTTTCTTCACGGCGCACTGCAATTTTATTTGCAGCGCAGTAGAAATTTTCTCACTGTGCGCTGAAAAAATAAAAACAGCGCGCTGAAAAGAAAATTGCAGTGGGGTGCGGGAAAAAAGGCTGTTTACTTCAGTCTAAATGTTAAGAAGTGTATAAATTCCCGCTTTGGAAGAGTGTCTGAACAAAAACTGAAAAACGAGTGGTTTTGAAGTGGAGTTTGAGGGTGAAAACGGCTGATTTTATCATAATGTATTCATAATCAATAGATTATCAGAGTATGTAAAACCTTCAAAAATTTGCATCCGACACGTTTTTCTGAATAGTTTGAAAAATTTTATATTCCTTTGATTATCAATCTGTTATCTTTGAGCTGAAAATTCCATCTTTTCGTTCTCAATAAAAAAACGCTCCAAATGTTAAATTTTCATTTGGAGCGAAAATATCATTTTGTCAAAATGAAAAATGGTCTTTTGGTATGCTTTTGTCGTTTTTAAGGTAGGTGTGTTCAATGTATGTTAAGTGGGGGTACTTGTTGAATACACCCACAGCTTCTTGCTATTCAGAGATAAATTCGCCTTTTAGAGCATCGCCCTTGTCATTGAATCCACCAAGTTTCATGCAGACAATACGATTGTCGAGACCGGGAGTGTTCGGTATCTCCACACGGATATAGTTGTCGGTAAATCCATGCATAGGCTTCGATTTGGAAGCCGTATGCTCAAAAAGTACGGGGCGGACAGTACCTATATGCGCTGCATAGAAGTCGTGTGTCTTCTTTTCTGACAAGGCAAGGAGACGCTGACTGCGTTCATGTTTTGTTTCCTGACTGACCACATAGGGAATTTCGAGAGCCTTGGTTCCGGGACGCTCGGAATAACTGAAGACATGAAGCTGAGTGATGTCGAGTTGTTCGATAAAACGATATGCCTCCTCAAAGAACTCATCCTTCTCACCACGTGTGCCTACAATTACATCTACTCCGATAAAGGCATGGGGCATGAGCTGCTTTATCTTTTTAATCTTGTCGGCAAACAGATGAGTGTCGTAGCGGCGGTGCATAAGTTTCAGTACATCATCGGAACCACTTTGCAGAGGAATATGGAAATGGGGCATGAATGAGCGGGAACGAGACACGTATTCTATGATTTCATCGGTGAGAAGATTAGGCTCTATGGATGAAATTCTGTATCGCTTAATGCCGTTGACCGCATCTAAAGCTTTTATCAAATCGGTGAATGTTTCGCCTGTGCTGCGTCCGAAATCCCCGATGTTTACTCCTGTAATGACAATTTCTTTGCCTCCTTCAGCTGCGACACCACGTGCTTGCTCTACCAAAGAGGCGATGCTTCCGTTGCGGCTGCGTCCCCGGGCGATGGGGATGGTACAGTATGTGCAGTAGTAGTTGCATCCGTCCTGCACTTTCAGGAAATAGCGCGTGCGGTCTCCGCGTGAGCACGAAGGGGCAAAGGAGCGAATGTCGGCTGTTTTTACGGTGATTGCCGAGCGACATTCCTTCTCTGTCATTTTTTGTATGATATATTGTATGATTTCTCCTTTTTGTTCTGCTCCAAGTACAAGATCAACACCCGGTATGTCTGCTATCTGTGTGGGTTTGAGCTGTGCGTAGCATCCTGTTACCACTACAAAGGCTCCCGGATGTGACTTTATCATTCTGTGGATGGCTTGGCGACATTTGTGGTCGGCAACTTCAGTCACGGAACAGGTGTTGATAACACAGATGTCTGCTGTCTCTCCTTTTTCTGCTTTGGTCACTCCGTGATTGGCAAGCAATAGTCCGATGGTGGATGTCTCGGCGAAGTTCAGTTTGCAGCCGAGGGTGAAAAATGCAGCTTTTTTACCTTGAAGAATACTTGTATCTATCATTGATAGTTTGATAATTGGGGGCAGAAAGTGCCGTTGATAAAAGTTCAGTCTGCAAAATTATTGAGAATTGTTGACATACAAAAGGATAAATTTCCATTCTTGCGTTTTTTTCCTAACTTTGCATGAAAAGGCACTCTTATGGATCCGATGTACGAATCGTTGTCGGATATATTTAGGGCTTAGTTGTATGTAATGCCATGACATGCATGAACCTTGACAATTTATAGGTATGGAAAAGGAAGAAAAGTTGACAATGCAAGACAATGCCGAAGAGCAATTGTTTGTGCAAATAAAGCAGATGCTGGACGAAGCACGTCGGCAAATCGCTCGGACTGTAAACTCTACTACGGTAGAGGCTTATTGGCAGGTGGGGAAATATATTGTAGAATATGAGCAGCAGGGAAAGGCACGCGCAGAATATGGGAGAGGTGTGATACGCATCCTTTCTAAACGGCTGATGGCGGAATATGGTGGTGGTTTTACAATAACAAATCTTAAGGTAATGAGGAAGTTTTATTTGTCTTATCCAAAAAGCCACGCACTGCGTGACCAATTGAGTTGGACTCATTGGCGTGCATTGCTCAGAGTGCAAAACGAGGCGGCTCGTAATTATTATATTACTGAATGTGTGGCGGAAAACTGGAGTACACGACAGTTGGAGCGTCAGATAAACACGATGTTCTATGAACGTATGTTGGCAAGTTGTGATAAGGATGAAGTGAAGTCTGAAATACAGAATTCAGTGCCGAAAACATTGGCTCCTCGTGAAATAATTCGTGATCCATTTATTTTGGAATTCTTGGGTATCAAGCAAGGAGAACATTTTCTCGAAGGTGATTTAGAGCAGATGCTTATCAGCAAGTTGCAACATTTTCTTTTGGAGTTGGGGCGTGGCTATAGTTTTGTCGCACGTCAGAAACGCATTACGCTTGACGGACAGCATTTTTATATAGACCTTGTGTTCTATAATATTCTGGCTCGTTGCTATGTATTAATTGACCTGAAAATAGATGCACTCACTCATCAAGACCTTGGGCAAATGCAGATGTATGTCAATTACTATACACGGGAATTGATGAACCCCGGTGATAATCCTCCTGTGGGGATTGTGCTTTGTGCAGAGAAAAATGATGCAGTGGTGAAATATACGTTGCCTCAGGATGAAGAGCGTATTTTTGCTGCCAAGTATATGACATATTTACCAACAAAAGAAGAACTGAAACAGTTGCTTTATGGCAACGATGAAGATTAGATAGAGGATTATGAAAAAGATTTTATTTTTATCGGCTGTTGCCGTTTCGCTTATTGCAGGTGCACAAGAGAGAACTGTGGAGGTGACTGTTTCCAATCGATGGAAGCATTCCAAGATGGATGAGCCTGTTGTGTTGAAACTTTCAGAACTGAAGAAACTGAAGTTTGATGTCAATTCTGCTGTGGTAACGCTTAATGGACAAGAAGTTCCGTGCCAGCTTGATGATATGGACGGTGATTCTCATGCAGATGAACTGGTGTTTCTGGCAGATGTAGCAGCGGGTGAAACATTAAAATATAATGTGACACTTTCTGCATCCGGTCGGCAGAAGGATTATGCAGCGCGTGTATATGCAGATATGATGCTTGATGATAAAAAAGCAAAGCATCCGTTTATTACTTGTATTGAGACTCCCGGGAGTAGCTACATTTACAGTGATTTGTATCATCACGGAGCTGCTTTTGAGTCGGAACTTACCGGCTATAGGATTTATTTTGATAAGCGACAGAACATTGACCTTTATGGCAAATGTGTACGTCGCCTTGAACTTGCAGAGACTTGTTTTTACACTACAGCCGCACAGAAGGCTGCCGGATATGGCAATGATGTGCTTTGGGCTGGCAATAGTGTCGGGTGTGGTACTTTGAAGTTGTGGGATGGAAACAAACCTACTGATTTTGAAAAATTGAAGACCAGAGGACAGCGTATTGTAGCGGCAGGGCCTTTGCGCACTGTGGTAGAGGTGAAAGATATGGGTGTAGAGGTTTCCGGTGGTGATGTGGTCAATATGAAACAGTATTATGTTCTGTATGCCGGTCATCGTGAATGTGAAGTGAACGTGGTGCTTGATGCTCCTGCCAAGGGGAATATCTTTTGTACCGGAGTTCAGAAAGTAGGCAAGTCGGCAGAAGGAATGACGAGAAATGACGGAGTGGCAGCATCGTGGGGATGCGATTATCCGGATATGGGAAACAAGGATTTGTTTCCGCCGGAAGCTGTAGGACTTGCTGTTTATGTGCCTACGGAATATATCGGACGTCAGCTTACTGATGAACTGAATTATCTTTATGTCATAGATAATGCGGGAGGTACATCTTTCAAATACTATGTGACATTCTGTGCCGACAAGGAAAAGGAGGGATTCCATTCTGCGAATGAATGGTTCTCGTCTCTTGATTTGTGGAAAGAGATGTTGCAGAATCCTGTTGATATAAAGGTCAAATAAGTTGTTGGATGTAATGGAAAAAGGAGGTGAAGTTCTTGAACGAATATATGTGTTCATGTAGCTTCACCTCCTTTGTCTTTATTCACAAAGAATACAATATGTGTCGGCAGTCTTGCCGTGGAGATATTTCAATTTATGCTTTTCTGTATTTTTCTTCTATGCTTGAGTTTATGATGTCGAAAACTTCTTGCATGAATACCTTGGTTGGCTTGCCTTTGCGCTCTTCCACTGTAATCGGTTTGTGTATTTTTAGTGAGATTGTTCCGGGAGAAACTGATTTTGCTTTACGTGAGAATACATCAAAAGAACCGTTGATGGTCAGTGGGACGATGGGCAATCCGATTTCATTTGCCAGCATGAATGCCCCTCTCTTGAAAGTTCCCATTTCTCCGGTATAGGTGCGTGTGCCTTCCGGAAATATCACCATAGACATTCCGCCGCGAAGTGTTTCCTGTGCTTGGAGTACTGTGCGTTGGATGGACGAAAGGGAGTCGCCGACATATATATGTTTGGATTTTGCACATGCGTATCCGACAAACGGAATCTTTCGGAGATATTCCTTCATCATCCACTTGAAGTTATGCCCCAGATAACCGTAGATTAGAAATATGTCGAAGTAGCCTTGGTGATTTGCCAAAAACACGTATGATTGTTTCGGGTCTATAAACTCTTTTCCCTCTGTTTTTATTCGTATGAGAAACAGCATACATGTGATGCGTGACCACCATTTAGGTGCGTAATATCCTACATATACAGAGTCGCCGAGCATGGAAGCGATAACCACAACAGTGGCAGTGATAATTGTGGCTACAATAAATAAAGGCAGTGCTATGCAAAATGAATATATTTTATAAATGATTTTCATAATCTGGACTATGTTATATTTTTGAATTGGGTGAATAAATGCTTTAATCTATCTTTTTCAGTGTGATGACATTGACTTCAGGCCATGCTCCAAATCTGAAAGGAAACATTATAGCACCTATGCCGTCGCTGACATTGAGTATCTGTTTCCCTTCGCTATAGGCACCGGACCATTCGTCATAGACAAATGCAACGGGAGACCAGCCGAAAACTTTGAATTGTCCGGCATGTGTATGTCCTGATAGGGTGAGTTGAATGTCCGTCTTAGGCAGGACTTTGCGTCTCCAGTGAGTCGGGTCATGGCTGAGGAGTATAGAGAATGTCTCTTTCCCAATGCCTTTGGTTGCCTTAGGTAAGTCGCCGAGAGAAGGGAAGGGGGGACGACCGTCATTTTCTACACCGATAATGGCGATGGAGTCTTTTTTTCTGTGGATAATATCATGATTGTTTATGAGCAGATTCCATCCGAAGGAGCGTTCACGTCTCTGCAAGTCTTTGACATCTGCTTTTCTCATGCTTTCTAATGGATATTTTATGTACATGCTGTAGTCGTGGTTTCCCATGATTGCATATACTCCGTCTGTAGCCGACAACTGGGATAATATATGTTTGAATCCGTCGAGTTCACATGCTTGATGGTTGACAAGATCGCCGGTGAAAACAATCATGTCACACCGTTGGTCATTGATTAAGTCAACTATCTTCTTTGCGTCAGCTTCGTGTCCTTTTCTCAGGGTACCGATGTGCATATCGGAGAATTGTGCGATGCGGTAGCCGTCAAACTCATGTGGTAAATCTGTGAAATAGAAAGTTTGCTTGTGAACAACGAATCTGCTGCGTCCCCAGAAACACCCGCAACATAGAATAAGTATGGAGAACAAAGCTATTGACATGCCCGATATTCTGAATGTTCGCCGGATACGCGGTGAAGGAAACAGACGACCGATGCAGTCTATAAATGAGAATAAAAACTTTGGGAGGCATATAAGTAGCATGACTGTCATGAACAGCCCCACGTATGGTTGGTTGTCCGGCTTCATATCGTTTGAAGACATGATAGCTGTCATTGCTGTCAGCAGAATTGCAGATGGAGCAAAGCTCAATACTCGCAAGCAACAGCGTCTTGTCCATTTCCTGACATATATCCAATAAATATATAAATCAGGAAGGATAAGTAGCACCAGCAATAATATGATAATCCTATATAACACTCCTTAATATTTTCTTGTTAATAATTCATCCTAAGTTTCTCATAAGATATGTGCGAAGTTCTGTCGGAGGCATTCCCCTGCGTTTTGCATAGTCTGCCAATTGGATTTCATCAATGGTTCCGACGGCAAAATAGCACGACTGGGGATGAGATAGCATCAGTCCGCTTACAGAAGCGTGCGGACGCATCATTCCATGTTCCGTCAACCTTATTCCAATTTGTGAAAAGTCAAGCAATTCATCAAGCAAAAAGTTGAGTGACAAATCTGGCAAGCACGGATAACCGACTGCCGGACGTATTCCCCGGAACTTTTCGTGGTGAAGTTCATCTATGCTAAGTTTCTCATCATGTGCATATCCCCATATTTCGGTTCTGACCTCTCTGTGCAGACATTCTGCAGCTGCTTCTGCAAGGCGGTCTGCAAGCGTCTGCACAAGCATACGGTTGTAGGTGTCTTCTGCGTATAGATTCTCTGTTTTGGCATTTACCGATGTGGCGAATATTCCTATCTGGTCATGTTCTTGAGTATCCAATGGACGAATGAAATCACTCAGACACAAGCAATGACCGTTGGAATTTGGGATTTGCTGCCTTAGCATGGGCAACCGTGTCTTTCCTACAATAATGTCATCGTTGTCTGCATTAGAGTTAAATAGACGGAATATAGCACCAATTTCATAATAAGCATCGAGCTTTGCCAACATCCTTGAAGCGTCATTTTGCAGTTTCATGGCTTCTGCAGCACGTGGGCGTTCTGCTTCTGAAAAGTTGGAAAGCCATGAGGCACGGCAAGCGTCACATCCGTGTATATTGGCAATAGACGCATACTTCAAAGGAAAAGACCATGCATGAAAGAAATATATCCAATTAATGTATGGAGCTACATCGCTGATACGATAATGGTGAATGACACTTTTCAGATAGTCTTTTTCCTTCATACCTTGTCTGTTGGAGTTTATATATTAGCAATCTGATACTTTTGTTCTGTACGGATGATATTAGTGACTAAATTCAAGTTCCTCACCGCGTACACCATCTACAACAATGCCGTCACAATAGACCGTTCGTCCATTGACGATTGTGCGTCGCACTCGCCATTTGAATGTTCTTTCATCCATCGGAGTCCATCCGCATTTTGTGTAGTAGCGTCCTTCCATCACTTGCCAGTTAGCATTCGGATCTACTATTACAAGGTCGGCATAGTAGCCTTTACGGATGTATCCTCTTTCCTTTATACGATACAATTTTGCCGGATTATGACTCATAAGTTCCGGTATTCGTTCCACAGGAAGCACTCCTTTGTCCGCCAGTTCAAGCATCGAGACAAGTGAGAACTGTATCATAGGCATTCCTGATGCAGCCTTCAGCGCACCGCCCACTTTTTCGTTCAAGAGGTGTGGGGCATGGTCTGTAGCCACTATATCTAAACGACCGTCTGTCAGCGCTTCACGCAGAGCTTCTCTGTCTTCTATTGTTTTGATGGCAGGATTGCATTTGATTTTTGTACCGAGAGAGTCGTAATCTTCTGTGGTAAACATAAGATGCGCTATACAGACCTCGGCGGTAATTTGTTTTTCTTCTATAGGCTTGTTCTCAAATAGAGAAAGCTCTTTGGCTGTGGAAATGTGCGCCACGTGCAGTCTTGCTCCTGTTTCTTTTGCTAACCGTACAGCTAATGACGACGATTCGTAACATGCTTCCACACTGCGGATACGTGAATGATAACGTACCGGAAAATCATTCTGCCCTTTATATTTCTTCTTGAAAATCTCGATGTTCCGGTTTATAATGTTTGTGTCTTCACAGTGAGCCATGATAAGTAACGGAGAAGTTTTGAACAGCTGGCGCAATGCATTTTCATTATCTACGAGCATATTTCCCGTACTGCTTCCCATGAAAACCTTCACACCGCACACTCTTGAAGGGTCGAGTTGCGGCAGAAGGTGGGTATTGTCGTTGGTAGCTCCAAAGAAAAAGGAATAGTTCACACGGCTTTTTTCCGCAGCCATCTTGAATTTTTCTTCAAGCAGCTCTATGGTTGTAGTCTGAGGTACGGTATTTGGCATTTCCATATAAGAAGTGACACCGCCTGCTGCCGCTGTGCGGCTTTCACTTTCTATGTCAGCCTTATATGTCAAGCCGGGCTCACGGAAATGTACATGGTCGTCAATGACTCCCGGAAATATGTACATGCCTGATGCGTCGATAAGATTGTCATAGTCACAAGATTCAGACGCTTCATCTTCAAGAACATCAACAATCCACTCGTCTTCAATTACAATTGTTCCGAAGAACTGTTTCCCTTCGTTTACAATTGTTGCATTCTTTATTATAGTTCTCATTTCTTGTTGTGTGTAATCTCTCTTATTTCTTTGGTTTCGGGTATTTCTTGAACCATCCGTCAAGTCGAAGTCGGATGACACCGAATACGGCCTCGCTGAATATGCCTCCGCTCATTTTGGATACCCCCTCCACTCTGTTGACAAAAATCACCGGTACTTCCTTAATTTTGAATCCGCACTTGTATGTGGTGAATTTCATTTCTATCTGGAAGGCATACCCCTTGAAGCGTACAGCGTCAAGGTCAATGGTTTCAAGTACTCTCCGTCTGTAACATTTAAATCCGGCTGTGGTGTCATGCACCTTGAATCCTGTAATCATTCTTACGTACATGGATGCAAAATAAGACATCAGGACTCTGCCAATCGGCCAGTTGACCACGTTCACACCGGAAATGTATCGGGAACCGATTGCAAGGTCGTATCCTTCGTCTGCACATGCGGAGTAGAGACGCGGAAGGTCTGTCGGCGCATGAGAGAAGTCTGCATCCATTTCAAAAATATAGTCATATCCATGATTGATGCTCCATTTGAATCCCGCTATATAAGCAGTGCCGAGCCCCATTTTCCCTTTTCGTTCTAAAATGAACAAACGGTCTGGAAACTCTTTCTCAATCAAACCTTTGACTATCGATGCCGTTCCGTCCGGTGAGCCGTCATCTATTACGAGTATGTGAAAACATTTATCAAGACCGAATACGGCTCTGATAATCTTTTCTATATTTTCTTTCTCGTTATATGTCGGTATGATTACAATACTATCGCTCTTGTCCATATATTGCTTGAATTGCTTGGATATAACTGCAAACTTACAAAAAAAATCTATTCTTTTATTTATTGTGTAAAAAAAGTTTTTAATACGGATGTAAATAAGTGCCTGTGACGACTTTAAGTATTCTGTTTGTATAGCTGGAAAAATAAAAAATGCGCCCTGAAGCACTCGCAATGTGTTTCAGGGCGCGAATCTGTTTTTCCAGTGTGTCAGCGACACATGTTATATCTTATTTGCTTTCCCATCCGAGAGCACTCGCACCGAGTACGGCTGCGTTTGAACTCATAAGACCGGATACGAGGAATTTTGCTTTGCCTTTAAACAGATTGAGTACATTTTCATCGTATGCTTTCTTTATCGGGTCCATTATGAGGGCACCGGCTTTGGTCAGTCCGCCGAAGAAAATGAATGCCTCCGGACTGGAGAATGCAGCGAAGTCTGCACAGGCTTTGCCCAACATCTCTCCTGTAAATGCAAATATTTCTTTTGCCACCTCATCTCCTTTTCCTGCCGCTATAGACACGTCGAGAGAAGTGATTTTCTCTGCCGGAATCTCGCGTAGCAGACTTGGTCTGTCCGACTTCTCAAGTATTTCACGTGCTGTACGTGCCACTCCTGTAGCCGAACAGTATGTCTCAAGACACCCTTTGCGTCCGCAGCCGCACAGACGTCCTTCGTTTCCCCTGACTATAGTGACATGTCCCAATTCGCCGGCAAATCCGTCATGCCCATAAACGAGTTGTCCGTTGATGACGATTCCGCTGCCGACACCGGTTCCGAGTGTGATGACGATGAAATCTTTCATACCGCGTGCCACACCGTAGGTCATTTCGCCTATTGCAGCTGCGTTTGCGTCATTCGTCATGGCTACTGGTATTCCGAGTGCTTTTGAGAACATTTCTGCCAGTGGCACTATACCTTTCCACGGAAGGTTCGGCGCATGTTCTATTGTTCCGCGATAATAGTTTGCGTTTGGTGCTCCGATGCCCATTGCCTTGATGTTGCCTATTCCTCCGGCATGTTCAATGAGAGGACGGAGACATTCGCATCCGGCATCGACAAATGCCTCAGCTGTGGCATATTCCTGAGTACGTATCGAATTGTCGCAGATGATTTCTCCGCGTGCATTGACTATTCCGAAAACGGTGTTTGTTCCGCCGAGGTCAACACCTATCACGTATGGTTTCTGTTCGTCCATAATATTACGATTTGCTATTTTATTGTTTTTACTATAATGTTGTTATGTTGCAAAAATACAATTTTTCTCTATTCTTTATCGGTTTTCCGCGATAAATTCTGTAAGTTTGTCGAAAATAATAATGTATATTATAATTTTCTAATACGGATAATAGATGAAAAAGATTATTAAAACTTTGTTCTGTATGTTCTTTGCTGCCGGTGCAGCGAATGCACAGCAGGTGTTGGACATTGATTTATGGCAGAATGGACTGCCGAACAGTAACGGTGTGGATAAGACTCAGCCGTATGATGACTCGAAGAGGAACTTCAAACCTTCTATACGCGTTTTTCTGCCGGCAAAAGAAAATGCCAACGGGAAAGCCGTGGTGTGTTGTCCGGGAGGAGGATACGTACATCTTTCTATGGAGAACGAGGGATACAACTGGGCGCAGTTCTATAATGAACAGGGCTTTGCATATATTGTTCTGAAGTATCGTATGCCAAACGGAGTGACAGAGGTGCCTATCAGTGATGCCAAAGAGGCTTTAAGAATCGTCCGGGAGAATGCGGCGGCATGGAATATCTCGCCAGACAAGGTGGGCATAATGGGTTCTTCTGCCGGTGGACATCTTGCATCTACGGTGGCTACACATAGCGATTCGCTCACGGCTCCGGCCTTTCAGATTCTATTCTATCCGGTGATAACTTTCGATTATGCCTACACTCATCAGGGTTCCCGGCACGGTTTGATAGGCAAAGAGGCTTCTCCGGAAATGGTTGAACTTTATAGCAACGAAAAACAGGTGACAAAGCAGACACCGCCTGCAATCATGCTCCTCTCTGACGATGATACAGCCGTTCCGACGCCAAACAGTGTCAATTATTATCTTGCCTTGAAGCATAACCATGTACCTGCTTCTCTGCATATTTATCCTTCAGGAGGACACGGATGGGGATTCCGTGAGAATTTCAAATATCATGAGCAGATGTTGGCAGACCTGAAGGCATGGTTGAAGACATTGAAATAAGTGTGCGGAGTCTTCCTCTAACGCGGCTTTCTGACATGCAGACAATGCCGGAGGAGAGGAAGGCTCCGCTTTTTTTATGTAGTTTTATGTTGGGCAATTATTGAAATTTCAATAGGGAAAGATGAAAAGTGTGCAGTTGGTCAATGTTCCGCGAGGCAAAGCGGATACTCAAGTTTATATGCAAAGTTTCTGTCAGTCGTGGGTGACCAACGGTGGCGATTATGTGTCACGTCCGCAGATACTTAGAAAGAAGTGGTTCAAAAACATGGTGAAGGGAATATCTCTGACTGGTGTGCATTGGGGAAATTCTTCCGATGCCTATTTGGTGTGTTCGCGCGGACAGCATCTGCTTAAATCATGTCTGCCGTTTAATTTCAAGGGCGAAATCATTCCGATGCTATGGGACTGCTGGCCTTATACGTGGAAGTCTTTGGAGCACGACCTTCGTTTACTCAATGTGAAACTATGCTTTATGACAGCCTCCGATGTCATAGATCGTTTTTCAAAAATATTTCCCGACACCAAGTTCGTCCACATCCCCGAAGGGCTTGACATGTCAGACTACGTGCCGGGGCTGCCTTTGTCGGAACGGAATATTGATGTCTATGAAATCGGACGCAAATATCCTGCTTATCATCAGAAACTTATTGAAGCGGGCTTGGACAAGAAATGTAGTTTTATATATCTTAATAAAAAGCCTGATGGTAAGACTTTCATATTCGACACATTTGAAAAGTATCGTAATGCTTTGTGTAATTCAAAAATTACCGTTTCTTTTCCGGCAAGTGTGACTGATGCGGTGAATACATCGGTAGAAACTCTCACAATGAGATATTGGGAAAGTATGCTGTCGCGCTGTGTCATTGTAGGATATTGCCCAAAAGAACTTTACAATTTGCTTGGCTATAATCCTGTGGTTGAGGCTGATATTAGTCATGCAGCGGCGCAACTGGAAGAAATTCTTTCCAATATCAGTTCCTACCAGTCGCTTGTGGACCGTAACAGAGAAGTCGCATTAAAGAATGCTGCATGGGATTATAGGATTGAATTTATATTCAAGGTTCTTGAACAATCGGGATACTCAGTACACAGCTGACATTGAGAAACTGTTTAAAATTTTAGTGATGTAAATTTTAGTGATTGTATTCGACAGACTCCTCCGTCGCTACGCGCCACCTCCCCTAACAGGGGCTACTCTTTGTACACATTTTTATGATTTAATTAATTAATTGATTGTCAATTAAATAGTTGTGTATTTCAAGAAAAATCAGTATATTTGTATATGTATTC
>JAGASY010000045.1 GCA_017621515.1 Bacteroidaceae bacterium | reverse complement strand
CGGAGAAGAAGACCAACGTTATCACCAGCTTCACCCTCATCAAGAATCTTACGGAACATTTCGACACCTGTAACAACAGATTTCTTATCCTCGCCAAGACCGAGAAGCTGAACTTCATCACCAACCTTAACGACACCAGTCTCGATACGTCCTGTAGCTACTGTACCACGTCCTGTGATAGAGAACACGTCTTCAACAGGCATCAAGAAAGGCTTCTCAACGTCACGAACCGGCTCCTGAATCCAATTGTCAACAGCATCCATAAGTTCCATGACCTTATCTTCCCACTGAGCTACACCATTGAGGGCACCGAGGGCAGAACCACGAACGAACGGAGTATCCTCTTCAAATTCGTACTGAGCGAGAAGATCACGCATTTCCATCTCAACGAGGTCAAGCATTTCTTCATCGTCAACCATATCGCACTTGTTCATGAATACAACCAAACGAGGAACATTTACCTGACGAGCAAGAAGGATATGCTCACGAGTCTGAGGCATAGGACCGTCAGTAGCAGCAACAACAATGATTGCACCGTCCATCTGAGCAGCACCAGTAACCATGTTCTTTACATAGTCTGCGTGACCCGGACAGTCAACGTGTGCATAATGACGCTTAGCTGTCTCATACTCAACATGTGATGTATTGATAGTGATACCACGCTCTTTCTCTTCTGGTGCATTGTCAATCTGGTCGAAAGACTTTACTTCAGAAAGACCTTTCTTAGCCAAAACTGTTGTGATGGCAGCAGTAAGGGTAGTCTTACCGTGGTCAACGTGGCCAATTGTTCCGATGTTTACGTGCGGTTTCGTACGCTCGAATTTTTCTTTTGCCATAGCTTTATTCTTATTCTTATAGTTAATAATTTGTATATCTTGCCTGAAAGAGAGCTGTTAACGAGAGTTGAACTCGTGACCTCTTCCTTACCAAGGAAGTGCTCTGCCACTGAGCTATAACAGCATATCAGTGTATCTTACACTTCTCCGTTCTTCTGTGGGCACAGATGGATTCGAACCACCGAAGGCGAAAGCCAGCAGATTTACAGTCTGCCCCATTTGGCCACTCTGGAATATGCCCTTCATTCCGAGCCTCTTGTCGGATTCGAACCAACGACCCCGAGATTACAAATCACGTGCTCTGGCCAACTGAGCTAAAGAGGCTTGATAAAGCCGTCCGCACGACAAAGCCATGCGAAACGGCTGCAAATTTAGGCATTATTTTTCATTTACAAAACTTTTCAAGCTTTTTTTTCAGATTCTGCCTTGTTTTTCTTTATATCTAGCCAATTGTTTCTCCAATGCGGCTAAACTTTCTGCTACTGCTTCTTCAAATGTGTCGCAAATCTTCTCGGCAAACAGTTCATCACCGGGCAGCAGGATTTTCACTCCTGCCTGTTTGTTCATGGCTGTTTCCGGCTTCACGACCTTTAGTGACACCTCCACCTTTATTATATCGTCACAAAACTTATCCAGCTTACTAACCTTCTTCTGGACGTACTCCTGCAACTTGTCCGTTGCATCGAATTTGATTGCTTTAACGTTGATTTCCATATCAGTCTCTATTTTCAAGAACGCGGATGTGCGTCCTTATACACATTTTTCAGTTCTTCAAAGGACAAATGAGTATAAATCTCCGTGGTCTTCAGATTTGAATGTCCGAGCAACTCTTGAAGTGTTCTCAAATCCGCTCCGTTGTTCAGCATCGACGTGGCAAAAGAATGCCTCAGTACGTGAGGACTCTTTTTTCTTTGCGAAGTGACAAGAGACAAGTATTTATCAACAATGCTCCAAACAGTTCTGACAGCAATCCGCCCTCCCCTCGCACCGAGGAAGAAGTTCCCGTTCCTTTCATATATCGAGTCACGGACTTCAAGATAGTGCAAAATTGCATCTTTCAGTTCCTTGCCGAAAGGAATGAGACGATGTTTACCTCTTTTGCCGACAATCTTCAGCACCTCTTCGTCCATCAGGACATCTTTATCGCAAAGCCCCTGCAACTCCGACACTCTAAGACCTGTTGTATAAAACATCAGAATTATCAGGCGGTCTCGAACTCCCACGAATGTATTTCCAAAGTCAACCTCATCAACGAGAGTGTCCATGTCCTTTTCCTTTACAAACACAGGAAGAACCTTTTTGTTCTTCGGACCGCAGATTTTAAGCATCGGATTACATCTGACTTTCCCGATTTTCACAAGATAGTGGTAGAAAGTTCTGAGTGCACTAAGGCGCAAGTTCACAGTTGTGGTCTCAAACTTTTTTGCGTCAAGCATATAGACGATCCACTCCCTTACGACCGAAGAATCAACACTTTCCCATCTCAGATTCTTGTCCAGCTCGCTAAAGAACGCTTCGAATTGTCTCAGAGCCTCACCGTATGCCGTCACCGTCATCTGTGAGCTGTTGCATTCAGACTTCAAATAAACCAAGAAAGATTCTACCAGCATATCAGTCCTCAGAAATTCATGCGACTAATTTAAGGAGTTTCTTGGAAGCAACCAAATTTTTCTGCAATAATATTCTATTATTTCTCTGGTCTGCGCTGCGGAAGATTAATCCTCTGCAGTTCTGAGCTTGTTTACGTAAATGGCGTGCTGCATTTTGATACGCTTAAGCACAGATGGCTTATTGTACTGCTTGCGATTTCTTACTTCCTTTATCACGCCAGTCTTTTCAGACTTTCTCTTGAACTTTTTGAGAGCCTTCTCAATGTTCTCACCTTCTTTAACAGGTACGATAATCATTACGTTTCTTTTTTTGTTGTTAATTTAATAAATCAAAAATAATTTTCTCAACGGTCGGCAAAATTACTGCTATTTTATTTAATCACAAAACTTTAATCTTTTTTTTTCTAAAATTGAGAGAAAAAACATCGTCATCCGCCGTTTTTCTCCCCATTTTCCTTAACTTATGTCAATCATTAATAAAGAGTTGTCTATGTTTTTTTATGTTTCAACACTGCTGTTTTTGACTTGTATATTTCCGTCATCATTAATTGCTATTATCAGTCCCATAAAAAATTTTTTGAATATGATTTTTCACAGGGATTTTAAATTTGACAAAATGCTAATACATTTCAATAAAACAAAATCAAATAGTAAAAATCCAGAATCAAATGCTATCTTTTTGATTTTGCTAAATGTTAAAATTCCAAGCCCTCTGGAACGCTCCAAAATGAAGCGCGCCGAACTTTTCTCGAAAAACGGGGATTCTGCGCACATTTTCAAAAGCATCAGACAAATGTGAAATTGTGTTTCATTTTGGAGCAGTTCTTTTACATTTATTTATCTCCAGCAAAGAGTTCTTTTGAAAAAACTACTAAGTTTTCAAATTTTCAGCGCACTGTTTTTTTCTCCACAGCGCACTGCAATTTTATTTGCAGCGCAGTAGAAATTCTCTCACTGTGCGCTGAAAATTTGACGACAGCGCGCTGAAAATAAAAAAACTGTGAGAAGCGGAGAAAAAGACAGTTTGCTTCAGCGAAAATGTTAAGAAGTGTATAATTTATTGCTTTGGAAGAATGTCTAAATAGAAACTTAAAAGTGAGTGAACTTGAAGTAGCATTTGGGGATTAAAACAGCAAGGTTACTTGTAACATATTAATAATCAGCAAAATATCAGAACATTCAAAATTATCGAAAAATTGCGCCCAATGCGTTTTTCTGAGTGTTTTGAAAAATTTTGTATTTATTTAATTATCAGCAATTTATCTCAGAGATAAATTTTTAGTATCTTATCCATCGCCAAAAGAATCGCTTCAAATGTTAAATTTTCATTTTGGGCGAAAATATCATTTTGTCAAATTGAAAAAATAGCATTTGAGTCATGTTTCTGCCTTTAATGTGGGTATTCACATAAACACGAGAAATTAGCCAAATACACCCACCAACTATAAAAATAGAAAGAAACAGCTTCTCAAGCTATTCCTTAATGTATTTTCCCATGCCATGTTTCTAAATAAAATTATCTTTGCAAAGAAAAAGAACATAAAAACAACATGATGAAACAGATTAAAAATCCTTGGATTCACAAAGAAGGTTATAAATGTATAGGTTGCTGCCCAAGCAATGATATAGGATTAAAGCTCAAATTTTACGAAGATGGCGATGACATTGTGAGCAAGTGGACTCCACAGCCGCAATTTCAAGGCTGGATAGATACATTGCACGGAGGCATCCAAGCGTTATTGCTCGATGAAATAAGCGGATGGGTGGTAACGAGGAAGTTACAGACCACAGGAGTCACATCAAAAATGGAGACGCAATATCTCAAACCCGTACTGACATCGGACTCTTGTCTAACCTTACGCGCTCATCTTGTGAAGCAAGTACGAAACATCGCTTTTATTGAAGCCTACCTATACAATTCAGAAGGAACATTGTGTACAAAAGCTACATGCACCTACTTCTGTTTGTCCAAAGAAAAAGCCAAAGAGAAAATGGATTTTCACGGATGTGAGCTGGAAGATGAATAATAACAGAAACGACATGTTTGATGACAATTTCGGACAAAAGCTGTCATAATACTGAGAAGCTGTTTTAAAATGATTCGTTATAGTTATGTGGATGTATTCGACAGACTCCTCCGTCGCTACCGCGCCACCTCCCCTAACAGGGGAGGAGCCTATATACCTATCCCTGAGAAGACTATGATATGGGTATATAGCACTGACACCCAACATGGTAACTTGGCTCCTCCTCTAAGTTAAAGGCAATTGCGGAATAGGAGCAATTGGGGAGCTTGCGACGGAGGGCATGGCGCGGTAGAGACGGAGGAGTCTGTTGAAGATATTTGCTTAATCTGTCGAAGGCATCCGCATGGCTATAACAAATAAATTTAAAACAGCTTCTGACATATAGAGTGCGTCAAAACAACATTATTCTGAAACAAAAGCAGACAATGTGTTCTGACGCACTCTATATGTTTACTGAACAAATCAAACGCATTTCGCCAACCCAGAAGCAAAGATAGCACAGCAATTTTCTGAATTGAACCGGGAAAGGTATTTCGCTACATCTATTATGCGCTGGTTACTGCTTCCCCTAAAATCAAGAAAAGGAGAATAGAGGGACTGCACGAATCGTCCCTCCACAAGAGTATCTATATAAGGAAGAAGTGCCATAAGTTCTGGAGAGGCGATAATCTCTTCTATCGTATAACCGGTATAGCACCACAGATTCAGCTCTGTCTCCAACTTCAATCTGCGTAGAAGTGCGAGAGTCTCTTTCGGATGAAAGAAAGGGTCTCCCCCCGAAACAGTAATGCCATCAAGAAGAGGATTCGACTTTATCTCGTCTATGATTCCGCAAAGACGCTCTTCCGTAAGAGGCTCTCCCGCTTTCGGATTCCATGATGCCGGATTATGACATCCCGGACAGTGATGGCTACACCCTGCTATATAAATAGAATAGCGCAGTCCGTCACCGTCAACGATTGTCTCCTTATATGTATTTATAATATTCATGATTACAAGTTCGTGTGCCAATTACAAACCATCGGTCTGCATACAAACATCAACAATGTTTCACTCTGTCGCGCTCTTCCGCACGTTTTGCACTATTCCAAGTAGAAAGATCACCCGTCAGATAGCCGGTGATACGGCGCATACGAAGAATATTGTCACTTCCGCAAATAGGGCACTTTCCGTAAATGACTCCATGATACCCACAGGAATGACACGTATCGACAGGGTGGTTTATCGAACCATAGCCAATGCCTTCATCGTGCATTACCTTTACAATCTTGGCGATAGCACGCACATTCTTCTTGGCTTCTCCGTCAAGCTCCACGTATGTAATATGACCACCGAGCGTAAGTGCATGGAACGGGGCTTCCTTGCGTATCTTATCCAAAATGGTAATGTTCTCTTTCACATCAACGTGGAAAGAATTTACATAGTAATCTCTGTCGTTCACACCTTCTATCACTCCATAGCGTCGGCGATCCATCTTCGTAAAGCGTCCGCTAAGTCCCTCTGCCGGTGTGGCAAGAACTGAATAATTAAGCTGACGCTCCGCACGATTTCTTTCTGCAACCGTCTTAATTGTTTGAACAGCTTCATAAAGCGTATCCCAAGCCTTACGGCTTTTTCCGTGACCTTCGCCATACAGTGCCATCATGGCATTATGCCCTCCTATAAAACCAATGCCAAGAGTTCCATGCTTCAAAAGGTCGCCGACGGTATCATTAGGCTGCAACTGTCCGCCGCCTTTCCACACATCGTTTCCCATCATGAACGGGAACTGCTGTGCAAGAGCTGTACGCTGATATTGGTAACGCTCGTACAACTGGTCTGCTATCAGCTGCGCCATATCTGCCACTTTCGCAATGAATATCCGCCGTGCCTCCGACTCGATAAAGTCCGGATTAGCATTTTCAGGAGCAGAATTTTCAGCTTCAATACGTGCATCTATTGCCAGACGAGGCATATTCATTGTCGTAAAAGAGAGATTTCCACGTCCAAGAGAAGTTTTCTCTCCCCATAAGTCCTCATACACACGGGTGCGGCACCCCATCGTGGCAAGTTCGTATTTATAGCGTTCCGGATCGTCCGCATTCCATTTCTCATTCTTGTTGAAAGGAGTATCCAAGAACATGAAGTTCGGGAACAATGCCTTAGCTGTAGTCTTGCAAGCCTTGATGAGAAGATCCAGATTCGGAGTACGCAATTTATGAGTTCCGTTAACCACTCCTTCAATATCTGAAAGAGCCTCCTGAAACTCCTCTTCGTTATAGCTCACCCCATCCTTCACTTTGAATATCTGTATCGGGAACACAGGAACATCACCTTTAGGTCCAAGTCCCTCGATTGTGGCATTCATCAATTCAGACATCACAAGACGTCCTTCCGGTGATGTGTCTGTTCCGTAGTTGATAGAAGAAAAGACCACCTGATTACCGCCTCTTGAGTGCATCGTATTCAGATTGTGAATAAGCCCTTCCATCGCCTGATGCGTATCCTTGCAGGTCTGCATATATACCTTCTTCAATATAGAAGCAAAAGCACTGTCCGAAAGATTCATCCCTGCCGCGTGTACAGCAGCGAACAAGCCCTGTTCATCCTCCTCTTTCATCTCTATCGAGTGTACATGCTCACCGACAATGCTTTTCAAAGATTCGTCACCAAGCTCCACTCCTTCGACAGAAGCGGCAAGCGACAAATAGCTCACAAGATTCTTCCTGTACGACTTCAGTACACCGGGTGCCATGAAAAAGTCAAAAGCCGGTATAGCCTGTCCGCCATGCTGCTCGTTCTGGTTCGTCTGAAAGACAATGGTAGCAAGCGTCGCATAGCTCTGTATAGACTGCGGAGTACGTATGCTTCCGTTCTTAGTACGGAATCCACGGTTAAAAAGATCCGCCAAATCATACTGAATACAAGTGGTTGTCTTCGTAGGATAATAATCAAGATCATGTATGTGTATGTCCCCTTGCTGGTGCGCTTCTGCAAAACGCTTCGGAAGCAGATACCTGTATGTATAGTCTTTAGTCACCTCAGAAGCAAATGTCATCATCTGTCCGGCAGGAGTGTGACTGCTCATATTGGCATTCGACAGATTAACATCGTTCTTGTCGATAGCCACAATACCGTCCATTTCACGCTTCATCTTGGTTTTCCTGTTGCGCTCCGTGTTTCTCCACTCACGGTAGAGTATATATTTTTTTGCCACATCCGGATAATCTTTCATCAACACACGCTCAACAATATCCTGAATCTGCTCCACCGATAATGTACACTCGGTAAAAGCATCTATCACGCACATGGTAAGAGAAGCTATCTCCTTCTCATCTACAGCGCGGTTAGTAGCGACAAATGCCTTCTGGATGGCATTCTTTATCTTACTGATGGAGAAATCCTCATGCTTTCCATCTCTTTTTATGATAGTTATCTCAGCATAGTTCATAACAGTAGAATAATTATAATTTGTTTAACAATAGTGTTACATTCATCAATCATGTCCAAAGAAGCCTGCATACGAATAAGAGCGACACATCCCTCCCTACAAGCGGCAGACACCACTTGTACAGCATTCACTACACGTTTCTTTTAACGAATGATTTTAGCAATACTTCCATTACCCGGGAAGTGTCATGCTTCAATGTCCAATATTACGGTCGGTCTTCTGGCTCTCCCAATAACGGCGAAACTCCTTCCCACCCTGCCCATAGCACAAGCTTATAAAATCACCTACGAGAAAGGCAGTGGTTATGTTTCACCCTAAGGACTACAGCTGCGGGTACAGCTGCCGCTTCTGACGGCATTCCCTGACACATATCATGTACTTCTTTATAGTATCTTACACGTGTCACCGTATCGACATTGCAAATGTACATATTCTTTTAAGAAATAGCACATAAAAAGCAAGAAAAAAAACTTTTTATTCAGAGCTATTTTACGCTTTAGTTTTCCTTTTTGAACATTTTCAGGCAGTACAAAAAGAAAGAACATACTGATTATAAATAATTTACAAAATAAAAACCGGTAACTTTTTCAGAAAATGAACCTTATAAATTTAACGAATAAAACAAATAAGGTTTCTCATTGTCCATTGTGTAAAGATAACGGTTTTATTTTGTAGCTACACGAAGAAATGTGGATTATTTTAAGAATTTGTTTTAAAATTATTTGTTATAGCCATGCGGATGTATTCGACAGATTAAGCAAATGTCTTCAACAGACTCCTCATGTTTATTTAAGTGGTTGTACTCACAGACTCCTCCGTCGCTACGCGCCACCTCCCCTGTTAGCTACTCTTTGTACACATCTCGTTCCTTCATTGTGCTCCAATAATCGAATAGGACATCGCAGTGAGAGTGAAATCTGTCGAGTCCAACTTTCATTGTGATGTATCCCGGTTTCCCGAATGCCCTCTGGTAGGCAAGCCATCCTCCAAGACGTGCGATAATCCATG
>JAGASY010000044.1 GCA_017621515.1 Bacteroidaceae bacterium | reverse complement strand
GGAGAAGACGACTATACTCCCGATGTATATATGGGACGTATTCTTGCTTCAAATTCAAAACAGTCTAACATTATAATTGACAAAATTATAAATTACGAGAAGAATCCGACTTCTGATGAGGCTTTTTATAACAGAGGGTTGAACTGCGCTTATTTTCAAGACAAATACAATGCTGATTACAAAGTAATTAGTGACTGTCATGAAGATGCAAGATATACACTGACATCAGAAGAAGTACGAAACTATCTAATGACGTTTGGTAAAGATATAGAAAGAGTTTATTTCACCGAAGATGATACCAATCCTTTGTATTGGAACAATAGCCTGTTTTCTTTTGGAGAGGATATTCCATTTGAACTAAAAAAGCCGCAATTCAAGTGGAATGGAAATGCGGAGGATATTAAAAATTGCATCAATGAAGGTGTCTTTTATGTTCTTCATAGAGATCATGGTGAACCATTGTATTGGGCTCAACCACATTTTGAAGTTGATGACATTGATAGTCTTTCAAACGGGAATAAGTTACCTGTAGTTTTCAGTATAAACTGCTTTACAGGTAAGTTTGATAATCCTGACGGTTGTTTTGCGGAAAGATTTCTCAAAAAAGAAAACGGTGGATGTGTTGCTATTTTTGCTGCAACAGAAAGTAGTCAGTCTGGATATAATGATGCTTTAACAGAAGGAATGTTCGATGCTATGTGGCCTGTTCCAGGTATGCGCCCTGTTTTTCCAAAGCGTGATTGGGAAAGTATTACACCTATACCTGTTCCTGTTTATGAATTAGGGCAGATTTTGAATCAAGGCATGATGAGAATGGATGAATTGTGGGGAAAATCAAACGATTATCATGATTGGGAGAGAGATAATGAAAAGACAATATGTACCCATGAACTTTTTCATTGTTTCGGTGATCCCTCGATGGAAATACGCACATCAAAACCGATGACATTTCAGGAACCAATCATCAACTGTACGAGCAACGGAATACATGTTGAAACTGTTGACGGCGATGCACGTATATCATTCTATACCCCTCGCGAACAAAAAGTTGATTCGTATTATGGTGAATGCGTCAACTATACAACTTCTTCTGACAGTGTAGTGATTTGTTTGACAAGACACAATTATCGCCCATATATAACAACATATAATAAAACTATCTACATACAGTGTGATTATATAGCGACAAATAGAACATACGTGGGCGGTCTTATTAAGGTGGGAAGAAACGTGACCTCACAAAAACAGCAAGCAGATGTCGTATTCACAGGGAAGAGTGTCACAAATCTGAATGCCAGAGAAGTGGAGCTGCATCCCGGTACGACAATACATAAAGGAGCAACACTTAATATTAATACAAATTATTGACAACAATGAGAACATTTATAACAATCCTGCTATTTTGCGCAGCCGTTTGCTCAAAGTCGGCGACACAGGACGACTCCAATGAAGACACGAGAGATTATTGGGGATTTCCACTAAAAACTTTTATATATGGTTATGGGTATAACACTGATGGTTCAATTGTGGGAGAAGAGTTCGTTGTATCCGCGAAAGAAGATTCCATTGTCAACGGAATCAAATATGAAATTCTGGACAGTGAAGAGTTCGGACGCTTCCTGCTTCGCAAAGAGGGAAGTCGCATATACAGACTGTCGGAAGACGGACAACAAGAATATCTTGTCTTTGACTACAGCCTAAGAGTGGGTGACAGTTTTACGGATGAATATGGTACAGAAATGGTGGTGACGGAAAGGAAAGACACCTTGGAACTTGATAATTGGGGTCTTCCCGCTACCCATATACTTTTGCGACTTGAAAGTATGGAAGAGCCAAAGATAAAGGATGTATGGATAGACG
This sequence comes from Bacteroidaceae bacterium, assembly GCA_017621515.1. Taxonomy (GTDB): domain Bacteria; phylum Bacteroidota; class Bacteroidia; order Bacteroidales; family Bacteroidaceae; genus RGIG8745. The sequence goes on along the minus strand of JAGASY010000044.1, from coordinate 14,461 downwards.
GTGTAGGTTCTTTGAATACAGGGATGCTTCCCCGTAAATCCCTGATAGAATCATATTCGTATCAAGTCATGTACAGCTATAACTTTGTGGGGTTTCTTGTCAACACCCCGATATTTAAGTCATGTCCTTTCTTTTATGATTCTGGAGATCAGGGGGAAGACTTTGATGCGAATTGCCGAATTGAGGGCGACAGCCTGTATATAAAAGGACATATACCGCTATTTTGCAATGAATTCCAATATATTTCAGTTTCAAAGAATGGTGACTATTTTGATGTCTATTTTTCTGGAATTCCGTCACTTGGAGATTGTTATGGTCCTTACAAAGTGAATATTGCACTTCCGGGATTCAGAGGCTGCGAAGGATGTAAGTTGAAATTCTGGACAGCATACGGAACTTACACATACGAGATAACCGGAATAGACAAAGTGAAGGAGAACGGCAAAGAAGACGGAACTGTTTATGACTTGACAGGACGCAAGCTCAACGGAAAGCCGCATAAAGGGATATACATACGCAACAAGAAGAAACACTTCGGTAAATAAACCGACGGATTCAGCACATGATACTAACATGTGTATTCCTCTAATTTTTAGAATAGACTAGGGTGTGCCAGTTTGAAATGACACACCCTCTCTTGTAAAAATGGCTGTTTCCGGCTATATTCCGAATAACCTCATAATATCATTGCCATTGGCTAATATTAATAGTGCGAACAGGATAATCATTCCTACATATTGTGCTCTTTCAAGGAATTTGTCGCTTGGCTTGCGTCCTGTGACAATTTCATATAAAGTGAACAAGGCATGTCCTCCGTCAAGTGCAGGGATAGGCAGCACATTCATAAAGCCGAGCATGATGGAGAGAAATGCGGTAAGCATCCAGAAGCGGTGCCAGTCCCAGACATCCGGAAATATATTTCCTATGGCTATAAATCCTCCTACGCTGCGTGCCCCTTGTTTTGTAAAGACGTATTTCAAGTCACTGACATATCCTGCAAGTGTTTCACATCCGAATTGTATTCCTGCCGGTATGGACTCGAAGAAACCGTATTCTTTCTTGGTAATCGCATAATCCGGGAATTTGACTGAGAATCCCAATGTGAACTCCGGTGTGAGCACAGCAGTGAGAGTGTCGCTGTGATTAATGGTTAATGCGATGGTACGTGCTTTCAAACTGTCTGCGGGAGTTGATTGTTCGTTGAGCGCATCCTGTATATACAACAGCTGAAGCTTGAAGTCGTTGAAATCTTGTATCTCTTCTCCGTTGACTGCTGTTATCTTGTCTGTTCGTTTCAGGCCGATTTTGTCTGCCGGTGTATTAGGAATAATACTGTCAATGTTCATCGGCAGGAGCATTTCTGCATACATCGGTTCTTGTTGCAGCATTTCTAACAGGTTCATTTTTTCCGGCATTGCAAGCTCTACTTCTTTTCCGTCTCTTAAGACTGTGACAGTTTTTGAATTGGATATGGCGCGTAACTCAGACGTGCTCCATGCCTCTATGTCTTTATTGTCTATGCGGATTATGATATCTCCGTCGCGGAATCCGTCTGCTTTTGCGGAAGCATTGAATTTAAATCCGTATGTGATGTCTTTGGGCTGAATATAGCTTTCTCCCCAAGTGAAGAGCACCATAGAGTAAATGAAAAATGCCACGATGAAGTTGACGATAATTCCTCCAAGCATGATGAGCAGACGTTGCCATGCTGGTTTGCTTCTGAACTCCCATGGTTGAGCTGGCTTTTTCATTTGTTCTGTGTCCATAGACTCGTCTATCATTCCGGAGATTTTGACATAACCTCCCAATGGCAGCCAGCCTATGCCATATTGGGTTTGGTTTTCGTTCTTCTTTTTACGCGGCCATTTGAACAGGCTGAAATTCCATGCGTCAAAAAACAGATAGAATTTTTCCACTCTTACTTTGAATAGTTTGGCAAACAGGAAGTGTCCGCCCTCATGAAGAATGATGAGCAATGACAACGAAAGAAGTACTTGTAATGTTTTTATGAGAACTGTTTCCATAATTTACTGTGGTCTTTGATTTGCTTGGATGGTTTTACTTACGTGGCAGCGCCGATAAGAAAACCCGAAAAAATGAATGCTTTTTTATGTTATATCATGCTTGATGCGATTTTGCGCGCTTCTTTGTCTGTTTCAAGATAGGTCTCGAGTGAGGAATCAGTACAAAATGACATACGTTGCATGGTTTCTTCAATAATCTCTGCTATCCGTTCAAAGGTTATCTGGTCGGATATAAAAGCATGATTGGCAATTTCATTGGCGGCATTTACCACACAAGGCATATTACCTCCCATATTCAATGCTTTATATGCAATATCAAGGCATCGGAAGCGTTTCGTATCAGGTTCTTCAAATGTCATATTTTTTAATTTGAAGAAATCAATTCGTTCAAACGAAGAATGCAGACGTTTAGGATAGCTGAAGGCATACTGTATAGGCAGACGCATATCTGGCATTCCAAGTTGAGCTTTTACTGCACCGTCCTCGAATTGCACCATTGAATGTATGACGGATTGAGGGTGTACGATAACTTGAATCTGTTCCGGTTTTACATCGAATAGCCATTTTGCTTCAATCACTTCAAATCCTTTGTTCATCAATGTGGCAGAGTCAATAGTGATTTTTGCTCCCATTGTCCATGTTGGATGTGATAGTGCTTGTGCTTTGGTTGCGTTCTTTAATTCTTCATCTGAAAAATTCCGGAACGGACCGCCTGATGCGGTAAGAAGTATTTTCTCTATTCTGTTTCCCGGTTCAATACACTGGAATATAGCTGAATGCTCGGAGTCAACTGGTAATATTGGAACTTCATATTGATTAGCAAGCCTTTTTATTAGTTCTCCGGCTACAACAAGAGTTTCTTTATTGGCTAAAGCTATTGCCTTTTTAGCTTTTATGGCACTTATAGTGGGTTGCAAGCCTGCAAAACCGACCATAGATGCCAGTACGATGTCTATGTTAGTGTCTTGAACGACTTCACACAATGCTTCGGCTCCTGCATACACCTTTATGGGAAGGTCTTCCAATGCTTCTTTTACAGTGTTGTAATGTTTTTCATTGGCTATTACTACAGCCTCCGGCTCGAAGTGTCGTGCTTGTTCTATCAGTTTTTCGACATTATTGTTGGCTGTCAGCACGTAGGCTTCGTAAAGGTCGCTGTGTTCAGAAATGACATCAAGAGCTTGAGTGCCTATTGAACCGGTTGAACCTAATATTGCTATTTTTCGTTTCATACTTGTTCTTCAAAAAATGATTTATACATGTGGCTGTTTGGATGAAAGAATGTTAGTTACATGTGCCTTACGCTATAATATATTGACTGTGACTTCAAAGATCCATTAGTCCTAAAGGAAGATTCATGGTCAGTGTTGAAGTTTCATGATTTATATCCACAATCAGCTCTTCATTGGCAGGAATCAATGATTGTTTTCCTTCTGTGTTCTCTATGACAAATAACCAGTTGTCTGTTTGAGCATCAATTCCTACTATTTTTCCGGCGGAAGTTCCGTCTGTATCTTTTATGCTGAACCCTATGAAATAGTTGAGTGAAACGTCACCATCTTCTGTTTCTGTGATGAATTTCTTTTCAAAATATACATTCGTACCAATCAGTTGTTGTACACTGTCCGCTGTGTCCATATCTGTGAATTTGATAAGCACGGAGTTCTCAGAACGGAATTTGTATTCTTCAATGAAAAAGGGAACAAGTATTCCTTCGATTTCACATATCAGGTAATCACAATCAACTCTATCAAATATGTCATCAGTAAAGTTGAAAACAACTTCACCTTTCAATGCGTGTTTCTTGGTTATTTTCCCAATATGATATACATCTTCTTTTTTTATCATTGTGAACCTGTTTTTTGTGTGTTTGAAAATTTCTTAAATATAAAAAGGAGAATACTTTATATCCTTGCTTTTAAGGAATTCTCTTGATGTTTGCGCCAAGAGCTGTCAATCGTGATTCTATGTTTTCGTAACCACGGTCTATTTGTTCTATGTTGCTTATCATGCTGGTCCCGTTTGCGCTTAATGCTGCGATAAGCAGTGCAATACCTGCACGAATGTCTGGTGAAGACATTTTGGAACCTTTTAGCTTGAACTTATTATTATGTCCTATAACTACAGCGCGGTGAGGGTCACACAAGATAATCTGTGCTCCCATATCTATAAGTTTGTCAACAAAGAACAAACGGCTTTCGAACATTTTTTGGTGTATAAGTACACTACCGTTGGCTTGGGTTGCTACCACAAGCAATACGCTCAAAAGGTCTGGAGTCAGTCCCGGCCACGGAGCATCAGCAAATGACATGATGCTACCATCCATAAATGAAGACACTTCATAGTGCTCTTGTTCTGGAATATGTATGTCGTCGCCGATTCTTTCTATTTTTATACCAAGACGCTGGAACATATTAGGTATGAGACCGAGGTTGTCATACGACACATTGCATATTGTGATGTCGCTTCCTGTCATAGCAGCCATACCGATGAAACTTCCGACTTCAATCATGTCCGGCAGAATGGTGTGCTCTGTTCCATGTAACTCTTTGACTCCTGTTATTGTCAGAAGGTTAGATGCCACACCTGATATTTTTGCTCCCATTGAATTGAGCATCTTGCACAATTGCTGTATGTATGGTTCGCAAGCTGCATTATATATGGTTGTAGTGCCTTCAGCCATTACCGCTGCCATAATAATGTTTGCCGTACCTGTCACTGAAGCCTCATCAAGCAACATGTATTTGCCTTTCAGCTCATTTGCATCTATTTCATATATATCACGCTGTTTGTCATGGTTGAACTTTGCACCGAGTTCATGGATTCCGATAAAGTGTGTATCCAGTCTTCTTCTGCCTATTTGGTCTCCTCCGGGTTTAGCTACGTATGCGTGGTGATAACGTCCGAGAAGTGGTCCGAGAAGTAAGATTGAACCTCTCAGTGCGGCGCATCGCTGAATGAATTCATCGCTGCCGAGATAGTCCATGTCTAACGACTCAGCCTGAAATGTCCATGTGTTTCCGTCCATCTTTTGCACTCTCACTCCCATCTTGCTCATCAGATTTATGAGATTATTTACATCGAGTATATCGGGAATGTTGTGTATGGTTACAGGCTCACCAGTCAGCAGTGTGGCACTGATGATTTCAAGTGCTTCGTTTTTTGCACCTTGAGGAGTTATTTTACCATGAAGCTTGTGTCCGCCTTCTATAATGAATGATGCCATTGTTCAACTGCGTATTTTACGGGTGACTGATTTTATATATTGGTTCAGGGGGAAGCTGTAAGACTCTACTTCCTTTTTTTTTTCTTTGTGTTTTGTGCGGAAGTGTTAATTAGCTCGGAATCGCTTATAAACTTGAAAGTATATGGGTCAAGTTGTATCTTGCCATTTGTATATTGTGCTAAATCGTCAATGACTTTTTCTTCATCCATTGCATCACGGTTCCAGTTTGCCAGACTACGTTTCATCTGATTTGCCACAAATGAAGCCAATGCGTCTCGTTCTTCTTCGTCTTCTATTTCACACAACTTCTTAGTCAGTGATTCTATAATTGAACCATAGTGACGTTTCTGAATGTTCTTTTGCGGATAAGGAATATGTTCACATGGCTTGTCTTCCGGTGTATGTTGTTCAATTTCTACCGGATAGTCAATGTCAAGTTCATAATTTGACATGGCTGCAAGATGGTTCCACATTTTCTGTTTGAAGTCTTCCGGATTGCCGTGTTGTTCTTGTATGTTTGCCATAAGCGACACAATTGTACAGGCGCACCTCAGACGTTCTTTACGATCCGAAATGGTTTTTGCATAATCTACCATTTGCTGTATGCAGCGTCCATATTCCGGAAGGATTAGTTTTTCTTTCTGTGTATTATATTCCATTATATTTTATTTCTTTCCTCTGTATTATAAAAGTTTTTTTGATTTTGTCGCTATGAACTCTTTCAGATAGAATGGTTCAAAGTATGCTACATCTTGAAATTCACCTTTTACGTTGGCTTTTTCTCCCAAGGGGCACATGTATTTTGCCAAAGGACGTATTCCGTCAATGAAATGTGCATTAGGGTGGACGATAGTCTCTTTGCATTTTTCAGCTCCGTTGCCGAAGAAATAGATAGGATGTTTGTCAAGTTCTTCTTTGAACGACTCGCTTCCAATAACCTCTGCATGTGTTTCTATGACAGGTTTCAGTGCACGGGTATATAATGCGGTATAAACTTCCATTCTGCGTGCATCAAGCATAGGGCATATCAACGCATCTTCCGGCAATTCGTCATTACGGTTGCCGAGGAGTACGGGCACACTGAGTATTTCAAGTGTAGGTATAGCGATTAATTTAAGATTCCTCGCATAGCAGATACCTTTTGCCATAGACACTCCGATGCGTAATCCGGTGTATGAGCCGGGACCGCAACTTACAGCTACCGCATCAAACGGTATTGCATGATTGTCTGTGAATGACAAAGCTTCATCTATGAATGTTCCGAGTTTCTGGGCATGAGACGGACCTTCAAAGTCTTCAACATGAAAAATGTTGCTTCCGTCTTGGCTGACAGCCACTGAGCAAGCGTCAGTTGAAGTTTCTATATGTAGTATGCACGACATATTGGTGGTTTATTTTCAAAAAACATTTTTGCATATTCATGAGCATCAAAGCTCGCACGATTAGATACATATCCCATTTTAGTAGATTGTTGGTTGATAATTCGTCCTACACTTGTTTATGAAATATATTTTACATCTAATCTTTGCAAAATTACGACAATAAGCGGAAAAAACACTACTTTTGTGAAAATTTTAGCATCCAGTGTGCTAATAATATTGAAATCAATAAAAACAAAACGCTTTTTATGATACAGTCTATGACAGGCTATGGAAAGAGTATAGCCTTATTCAATGGAAAAAAGATTCACGTTGAGTTGAAGTCGCTTAACAGTAAAGCCCTTGATCTTGCCGCACGTGTGGCTCCTCTTTACAGAGAGAAGGAAATGGAGATACGTCAAATGGTATCTTCTAAGCTGGAACGTGGAAAAGTTGATTTTGTGCTGTGGGTTGAAAAATGTGCAGAACAGACTGTGGCTTCACTCAATCAGGGTGTGTTGTCAGAATATTATCGTCAAATCAAGAGCGCGTGTACGGAGCAGGGGATTCCTGAACCAACAGACTGGATGTCTGTGCTTTTGCGTATGCCTGATGTGATGACTGCTGCTGAAGCAGAGGAATTGACTGACGAAGAATGGAATGCCGTGCGTACAGCCATAACGGAGGCAATAGACAATCTTGTCGATTTTCGTAAACAAGAGGGGGCGGCTCTCGAAAAGAAGTTCAACGAGAAACTTGATAATATATCCGCGCTTCTTCAAAGTATAGAACCGTATGAACAGGGACGTACAGAAAAAATTCGTCTGCGGATTATTGAGTCTCTGGAGAAGAATATTGGTGTTGACTATGACAAGAATCGTCTTGAGCAAGAGATGATTTACTACATAGAGAAGCTTGATATTAGTGAAGAAAAACAGCGTCTTTCCAATCATATCAGTTATTTTCGTGAAACAATGTCCGATGGACATGGACAAGGTAAAAAACTTGGCTTCATTGCTCAGGAAATGGGACGTGAAATTAATACCACTGGTAGCAAGAGCAATCAAGCTGAAATGCAGAATATTGTGGTGAAGATGAAAGATGAACTTGAACAGATAAAGGAGCAGGTTCTTAACGTGATGTAAAAGCCGATAAACAGGCAGGATTTCTGCTTTTTTTGCTTGTTCTTGGTGTTTAGCTTTGTTACAGTTGATTGATTTGTTCGTCAACTTATTAATTCATAAAATATGTCGAAAATAATTGTTTTTTCAGCTCCTTCCGGGAGCGGCAAGTCAACCATCATTAATTGGTTGATGGAACACAAAGAATTGAACCTGCATTTTTCTGTTTCTGCGACAAGCCGAATGCCGCGTGGCACTGAACAGAACGGAGTGGAGTACTTCTTTTTCACTCCAGACGAGTTTCGTGAACACATAGAAGCCGGTGACTTTCTTGAATATGAGGAAGTCTATCCCGGTCGCTACTATGGTACATTGAGTGCGGAAGTTGACAAACAGCTTGAGAAAGGCGAAAATGTGGTTATTGATATGGATGTTCATGGTGCTTTGAATATAAAAAAGTACTATGGCGATCGTGCCATGCTTGTGTTTGTACAGCCGCCAAGCATTGAAGTACTGCGTCAACGTCTTATTGATCGCGGCACGGAGGTTATGGAGATGATAGAAGAGCGTGTCTCCAGAGCTGAATATGAATTGTCATTTGCTCCTCGATTCGACAAGATTATAGTCAATAAGAATCTTGATGAGGCTGAGAAGGAGACTTTGGCTATCGTGAAGGAGTTTCTGGATTTATAAGAATAACTGTTTTTTAGGTTGCAGGGTGATAATGTGATGAAGTTGATTGTCACATTATCACCCTGTGGTGTTAAATTTTATAATCTCAAGGTAACATATTATGAAAATAGGTATTTATGGCGGATCGTTCAATCCGATACATGTGGGGCACACTTCGTTGGCAAAGTCTCTTTGTGTCCGGGGGCTTGTTGACGAGGTTTGGTTTCTTGTTTCTCCGCTCAATCCCTTGAAACAAGACAAGAAAGCGGATATTCTGAATTATGAAGACAGGCTTGCGCTTGCAAGGATTGCCACAGAAAAAGAAGATTGTCTGCATGTGTCCGACTTTGAATCACATTTACCGGTTCCTTCTTATACATATACTACATTACAGAAATTGTCTGAGGCATATCCGGAACATGACTTTTCGCTTGTCATTGGTGCGGATAATTGGGTACATTTCAACTGTTGGTATAAGGCGGATGAGATTATAAAAAATCATACCATCATTGTATATAAACGTCCCGGATATGATATTTCATCTGTTTTGCCGAATGTGATTGTGGCGGACACACCGCTTTATGATATTAGCAGTACCCAAATCAGGGAGATGATAAGACATGGCGAGCGTCCTTCTGCCGACATGCTGTCTCCTGAAGTTTTTGAATATATAAAGTCAAGGCGGCTTTATATGTGAAGAATCTCTTTCTCTTTACCTATCTGAAAAAGAGAAATTGAATGCTCAGAAGCACAGCGAAAAGGAAAATGTTTCCGGCTGTTATCCCAAGGACGGAATTGAGCATACGTCCCTCGAGCCGGCGCATTTTGCAATAGGCGGAGATATGAAGCGGCAGATAGATTGCTATTAATGGGGTAGGGGCTTTCCCCTCGGCGGAAATCATGGCGCAGATGGCAAGCAACGTGGCGATGATTCCACACCATAAATAAGAATGCAATCCGAATTTTTTACCGTAACGTACTATCAGCGTCTTTTTCCCACTGATGGCATCCTGCTCTCGGTCGCGGTAGTTGTTGATAATAAGCAGACAGTCGGTGACAAATCCGCAAGCCATTCCCGCCAATGTGACTTCTACAGACCAATGTCCTGTTTGCAGATAATAAGTGAACCCTACGGGAATGATTCCGAAAAACACCAATACCAATAAGTCGCCAAGACCAAGATAAGACAGTGAAGTGGTATAAAGAAAACAAAATACCACACATGCCAATCCCACGGTTATCAACGGCAGTCCTCCGATGAATGCGAGCGGTAGTCCTATGAGGCATGACACCAAAGTGGTAATGGCTATTGCCCCTTTCATGGCACGGGGAGTCACCCATCCTTGAGCACATGCTCTTTCCGGTCCAAGTCGGTCTTCGCGGTCGGTACCTTTCTTGTAGTCAAAATAGTCATTGATGAAGTTCGCATCAATTTGCATGGCGAATGCAAACAGCATACATAATATGAAAGGGAGGACTTTGAAACCTTCATCCGCAGCCACGGCTGCTCCTATCATAACCGGCGATGCAGCCCCCGTCAGAGTTTTCGGACGTGCTGCAAGCACCCATGCTTTTAATGAATTGGTTCTTATTTGCATAGTATGGAGCTATTCTTTTTTCTCTTCCCAATATTGCAATGTTATTTTGTTGTCGGTCTTGAATAAGGCACCATACCCTTTGCGCTCGTTGTTTTTATATGAACCGTAATAATAGTTCCCGTTTGCATAATAATAGATGCCATACCCTTCACGCTTTCCATTGACAGTCTCGCCCACATATTTGTCTCCGTTCTTGTAGGTCAGCGACTCAAAACGGTAAGTATCTTTATAATCAGCTGGAAGCAGATATTTCTGTCCTTCTTTTATGATATACAGAGGGTCGCCGGTGTGCAGGTCATACGCAATGTAATGTTCTTCCGCTCCTACTTTTGCCGTCTGGCTTCCCATTTTTATTCCGAATATAAGATTCCCTTTCCTGTATTGCCCTATGATTTCTCCATCCTGATCCGTGTAGAATGTGCCATATCCGTAAATATCCCCTCCTTGTGTAATCTGACCGAAATATTGTCCGTACATGGATTTTGCCACTCCTGCCACATATCCCGACACACAATCGAAAAAGGCACCGTTATAGTCGGATGGAATCATTGGATATTTGTCCAACTTGCTGAATTGTGCCTGCATGGTGAGTGAACATGCCATTAATACAGACAGTATCGCTAAAAAAACATTTCTTCTCATTTCTTTTGTTCTGCATCTTATTAAAAACGATGTAAAGGTAAGCATAAATAATCAAATGGAGAAAAGTCTGCGGTGTTTTAGTGCTTTGCAGGAATGGCGGACGTATTGAGAATTGCAATCAGAGCAGCAGTTCATAATCTTCCACATCGAGCGTCTTGCCAAATTTTATGCCTACTTTTTCGAATTTGGAAACTCTGTGGAATCCGAGCTTCTTATGCAGTGAGATGCTTCCGTCGTTGCCGCTTGTTATACATGCAATCAATGCGGAAGCTCCGATTTTCCGGCATTGATCTATCAGCTCTGTCATAAGAGCATATCCGACACCGCGTCTGTGGTGAGCGGGAGAAACATATACCGTTGTTTCAAGAGTATGCTTATAGGCGGCTTTTTCTTTCCAGTAATGAGCATAACAATAGCCTATGACTTCCCCTTCTTCTTCATAGACCAGATAAGGAAACACAGACGAAATATCTTTCATTCTTGATAGCATTTCGTTCTCTGACACCGGATTGATGTCAAATGTGGCTGTGCTGTGAATGACATATTCATTGTAAATGGCTAATATCGGTTGTATGTCCTTACACTCTGCTTTTCTAATCATGTCTTTTCTTTATTTGTTACAGTTGAGTGGATATATGCACTGACTTTTTTCGTTGAAATCTAATCATGTCTTTTCTTTATTTGTTACAGTTGAGTGGATATATGCACTGACTTTTTTCGTTGAAATATTTCTACAGTGAATACACCCACGCAACCATAACAAATGAGCTTCCTGTTTTATTGTTTACATTTCTTTTTCATGACAATGGCATCTATAGCCGCTACGGCAGTGATGTTTACAATGTCTCTCACGCTGCTGCCGAAGTCTGTGAAATGTATAGGCTTGTTCAGTCCCATCTGTATAGGGCCGATAAGCTCCGTTCCGTCGTCGTTCATTGCCTGAAGCAGCTGATAGCCGGCATTGGCAGAACTGAGGTTCGGGAATATCAATGTGTTCACCTCCTTGCCTTGCAAACGTGTGAACGGATATTTCTCGTCACGTAATTTGTTGTTGATGGCAAACTTCACCTGCATCTCGCCGTCGATGGCAAGCTGAGGGAACAGCCTTTGCATTTCCTCCACAGCATGGTGTACTTGGGCCGGGCTGCCGTTGTTGTCCGAACCGAAGTTAGAGTATGAAAGCATCGCCATGACAGGCTCGTGGTTGAAGAACCGTACAGTCTGCTCTGCCAGACGCGCTACATCAATGATGGTTTCGGCATCTGGATGGCGGTTGATAAGTGTGTCTGCAAGGAAATAGGTTCCTTTCTTGGAATTGAGTATGTGCATAGTGGCAAAGTGGTTGAACTCCGGACGTATGCCGATGACTTCTTTTGCCACCTTGATGGTGTTTGAATACTTGGTATATATACCTGTGATGAAAGCGTCTGCCTCGCCGGTCTCCACCATCATCATACCGAAATAGTTGCGCTCGAACATCTTGTCATTGGCTTCCTCGAAAGTATATCCCTCTCGCGACTTCTTTTCTGCAAGGATTTTGGCATAGCGTTCACGACGTTCTGCCTCACGGTCATGGCGCAGGTTGACAATTTCAATTCCTTCAAGGCTGAGGTCAAGCTCTTTTGCCAGTTTTTCGATGCGCTCGTCGTTTCCGAGAAGAATCGGGTGGCAGATGCCTTCCGCCTTGGCTTCCACGGCTGCTTTGAGCATGTTAGGGTGTATTCCCTCTGCAAACACTACTCGCTGCGGACAGCTTCGGGCGGTGTCAATGAGCTGACGGGTAAGTTTTGTCTCATATCCCATAAGCTCTTTCAGACGAAGGCTGTATGCGTCCCAGTCTGTGATGGTCTTGCGTGCCACTCCCGATGCAATGGCTGCTTTTGCCACAGCAGTAGATACTTCTGTGATGAGGCGCGGGTCAACCGGCTTCGGAATGAAATAGTCGGGACCGAAGGTGAAGTTGTTCACCTGATACACTTCATTGACCACATCCGGAACCGGTTTTTTCGCAAGGTCTGCAATGGCGCGTACTGCCGCCAGTTTCATTTCTTCATTGATGGCTGTGGCTGCTACATCAAGCGCACCGCGGAATATGTAAGGGAAGCCTATCACGTTGTTAATCTGGTTCGGATAGTCGCTGCGTCCTGTGGATATCAGTACATCCGGGCGCGATGCCATTGCATCTTCATACGAAATCTCCGGCACAGGGTTGGCAAGAGCAAAAACGATAGGCGAGGCTGCCATCGAACGCACCATGTCTTGAGTGAGAACATTGCCTTTGGACAGTCCGAGGAATACGTCTGCACCCCTCACGGCTTCTTCAAGTGTGTGAATGTCGGTGCGGTCTGTGGCAAAGAAACGCTTGGTCTCGTTCAGATTGTCACGGTCGGAAGTGATGACACCTTTGGAGTCGAGCATCACGATGTTCTCCTTCTTTGCTCCGAGAGCCATGTACAGTTTGGTACACGAAATGGCGGCTGCTCCTGCACCGTTGACCACAATCTTAACCTCTTCGATTTTCTTTCCTGCCACTTCCAGTGCATTCAGCAGTCCGGCACTTGAGATAATGGCTGTACCGTGCTGGTCATCGTGCATGACCGGAATGTCAAGTTCTTCTTTCAGTCTGCGCTCTATTTCAAAGCACTCAGGCGCCTTGATGTCCTCCAGATTGATTCCTCCGAAAGTCGGTGCAATGGCTTTGACAGCTTCGACAAAGCGATCCACGTCTTTCTCGTTTACCTCAATGTCAAACACATCGATACCTCCGTATATCTTGAAAAGGAGTCCTTTGCCTTCCATCACCGGCTTGCCGGCTGCGGCACCGATGTCTCCGAGTCCGAGAACGGCTGTGCCGTTGGAAATGACAGCTACGAGATTGCCTTTTGCCGTATATTTATATGCGTCTTGTGGGTTTTTCTGTATTTCGAGGCATGGTTCCGCCACTCCCGGAGAATATGCCAGTGAGAGGTCTGTCTGGGTACTGTAAGGTTTAGTCGGAACTACTTCAATCTTTCCCGGCTTGCCCTGAGAATGATAGAGCAAAGCCATTTCTTTCGTGATTTTAGCCATAAAAACTTATTTTAATCTTTTTACTTATAAAATGCAATCTAAATTGACAGAATACTTACTGTTTGTAAATATAGCTGTCGATAAATTGAGCGCAAAATTACAAAAAGTTTTCTTAAAACTTCAGAGGCTGTTTTAGAAGTTATGTAAAATCTACTTTATTATAGGTGTAGAAAGCGTATTTTGCATTTAAAGTAGATGTTTTTTGACGAAATCTTCTGTGGTTTCTTTGTGAGTATGACCGCATATATGTTCGGATATATTCGTAATATAGTTTTAACGCTGCCTTCACACTGTTTTTTAGCTCCCATAAAAAATTTTTTGACATCGTTTTTTTGAGGGATTGTCAGTTTTGATAAAATGAGAACTGTTTTAGATGTTTTGGTTGTAAATTGCTTGTTTTTATGTCAGCTTCCTGTCTTTTTGATTTTGTCAAATGTTAAAATTCCAAGCTCTCTGGAACGCTCCAAAATGAAGCATGACGGACTTTCCTCGCAGAATGGGGATTCTACGCGCATTTCGTGAAGCCTCTGCGAATTGTAAAAAAGTGTTTCGTTTTGGAACGGTTCTTTTACATTTATTTATTATCGGCGAAGAGTTCTTGGAAAAAGACTACTAAGTTTTCAAATTTCCAGCGCACAGTTTTTTTCTTCACAGCGCACTGCAATTTTATTTGCAGCGCAGTAGAAATTCTCCCACTGTGCGCTGAAAATTTGACGACAGCGCGCTGAAAATAAAAAAACAGCAGGGAGCG
>JAGASY010000043.1 GCA_017621515.1 Bacteroidaceae bacterium | reverse complement strand
GAAATGTGAAATAGTGTTTCGTTTTTGACAGTTCTTTTACATTCATTTATCCTTGGCGAAGAGTTCTTTTCTCCAATCTACTAAGTTTTGATATTTCCGGCGCACTGTCGTCACTTTTTCAGCGCACTGTTCCGGCAACGACAGTGCGCTACAAATTTGTGCGCTTAGTAGATTGGAGAAATTTTCAGTGTAGATTTTTTGAAATCGCACTGGGAAACGGGAAAAAAGACTGTGAAGTTCGGCTGAAATGTTAAGAAGTGTATAATTCCTATTTTGAAAGAGTGTCTGAACAGAAACTGAAAAGTGAGTGGATTCTGAGCGGTATTTGAGGGCGAAAATGCTAAAGTTAGTCATAATATATTAATAATCAGCTAAATACTAAAATACTTAGATTTTTCAAAAAAATTGCGTCCGGCGCGATTTTTTGAGCGTTTTAAGAAATTTTGTATTTAATTGATTGTCAAGTGTTTATCTTAGCGGTAAAATTTTTATCTTTTTGCCGTCGGCAAAAAACCGCTCCAAATGTTAAATTTTCATTTTGAACGAAAATATCATTTTGTCAAATCGCAATATTATATAGTTATGCGTGTACAGACTTATCAATATCTCTACACTTCCGGAAAAGAAAAGAGAATCGACTATCAGAAAGCTTCAAAGTGGATTTTGAAATAAAAAAAGAAATATCTCAACTAAATTGCGTATTTTTGCAGTAATAACGAAAAAATATTTAAAGTGGCAAAAGTAAAAGGCTGGTTTTATAATCTTTATCAAATAAATAAAACCAACTGATTTAATGTACCATTTAGAATATTATATTTTAACAAACAATATCTAATGCAAAAACAATTTTTGCAGACTGCCAACTACAACAAAAAAAATAGAAATATTGGCAAGAGAATTAAAACAGCATTCATTATGTAAATTATACAGTCATGAATTTACATTTCGATACATCACTTATACGCAATTATAAAAGTGCGTCCCAAATAGCAAGAATCCTGACAGAAGATTGGCTTGCGCGTAATATGTATTGTCCAATATGCGGAAATACAACAATAAAAAAAGCAGAACCCAATGCACCTGTCAAGGATTATATTTGTGAACATTGCAAATCACAGTATGAGTTAAAAAGCAAAAAAGAAAGTACAGACAAGTACACAACGAAAGTAAATGACGGTGTATATCGAACAATGATAGAGCGCATAACATCACTTGACAATCCAAGTTTCTTCTTTATGCATTATGATTGTTATGAAGTTAATAATTTGATTATTGTACCCAAGTGCTTTTTCATTCCTGAAATCATAGAAAAGCGTAAATTTTTGACTAAGAATGCAAGAAGAGCAGGTTGGGAAGGTTGTAACATTTTACTTAACCGAATACCTGATTTTGCAAAGATTCCTATAATAAGAAATAGGGTTATATTAGATCCAAAGAATGTTTGTAAGGAATATAATAGAATCTATTCATTGCAAACAAATTGTATCGAAAGTAGAGGTTGGCTGATTGACGTATTAAATTGTGTGGAACAACTTGACACCACTTTTACATTGAAACAAATGTATGAATTTATAGAAGAATTACAAATAAAACATCCTGCTAATAATAATTTAGAAGCAAAAATACGTCAACAACTACAAATTCTGAGAGATAAAGGGTTTATAGAGTTTTTATCGCATGGCAATTATAAAAAAACGGGGCTATGAACGAATATTTATTATAAAAAAAATGAAATTATAAAGTGTAAAGAATAGCCTTAAAAACATTTACAAAAGTTCTTTATATATTCCATATATTTATACTAAAGGGTGTATCAAATTGCATTTGACACAATCTATAAGGACAAAGCAATTAGATACACCCTCAAAAATTTATTTACCGAATGTGAATGCAAACACACAGATTAATAGGCTGTATTCAACTCTCGGCACAAGAAATTATTTTCTTATCAGTACTTTCTTTCCACCGACAAGATAAAGTCCGGCATCAAGTTTTACAGACACAGTACCATCGACAACACCGTTCCATACAAGCATACCTGACACACTATAAACAGCAACCGGAAGTGCCTGCTGTGTACGGACTACAAGTACACCGTGCTCCACAGAAATTTCAACCGGAGAGTCTTGTGACGAAATCTGTACGTCTTCAATGGCATCAGGAACTTCATCCAGTGGTCTGGTATATACGAGACGGAAATTATCAGCCTTATACCAACGTCCGGCACGTATGCCTATTTCAAGATCTGTATTGTCTCCCTTAATCATAATGTCCTCAATCTTCGCTTCTGTAAGGTAGAAACGTCCGAAAGGATGTGCCTGTACAGCTGCTGTCTTCTCACCAGCATACATCACTACTTCATTGTCATGGTCTGTACCGAGCATAACAGTCAGTCTATAATATCCCGGAACAAGTCCGCTTACAGTCTGACTGATTCCGACACCAGTTGAGTCGACAGCAAAGCTATAAAGAAGATAGTCGCCATCGGCACCTATACCTTTATACATCACATTAGTGACAGACTTTGCTGATGCAGTGTTCGCACCGACTTTCCATCCTTTGACATTTCCAGTTTCAAACGAAGGATTAGTAATCAGCTGGGTAAAATCAATTTCCATGTTTACTTCAATACCAGAAATACACAGTTTATATGATTCTGCATATTCCATCAATGCAGCAGCATACTTCTTTACTTTGCTAGCTGTAGTGATGCTTTGCTCTGTAAATATGTTCTCAGCCACAGCAATGGAATCAATGAAATCGGAAGTTGATTGTTCATCCACAACGCTGCGATAATCAGAGAGGATGTCATAGCAAGCCGAAATATTCTGTCCGAGAACAAGATAGTGAGGGTCAAGAGTCATTGAAGAATAGGCACGGAACTTGTTTTTTATCTTCCCATCCGCAAAATATCCACGCATAGCATCAACTACAGTACCGCTCTCGACAGGGGCAAAATATTGCGCCTCCTCATCATTTATCAAGAACGCACCTTCCGGGACAGTCGAAGAGACGAATGTTCCGATAAATGAAGGGTCTGCATTCTCCACCGGAGCAGCCTTTACAAGCACATCCTTTCCAGAAAGAATCTGCGCCTTATCGGAAGAGGCCATGATAATATAAGTCTGTCCAGCCTCAAGTTCTCTTACATTTGTCGTTCTGTTGCTGATACCTGTAGTACTATGCGAATCAATTCTTCTCGCAATTATTCCGTCAGGCACAGATACATTGCACGGAACTGTGATAAGATACCAACGGTTTGGAGTCTGAGCAATATCAATGCAGACCTCCTTTGCAGTGAAATCACCAGCCGGAACAAAGTCATGTCCCGGAGTAAGCAAAAGCTTCTCACATACAGCAGAGTTTTTGGCTATCACATTCATACCTTCAGCCCCAGAATTGTCATCCACATAGAACAATGCATTAGGATTTGTCTCCACCGGAGAAACGCTGCCGATGTTCTTCACTCTCGTCAAATCGTATGAAGTGGCAGTTTTGTAAGCCACTTTCTTGGCGATGGAAAGGAAAGCATTGCTGTCCCAATTGCCTTCAAGAGCAAGACAACCGTTATCATACCCTGCAACCGCAAGGTCTGGCTCTCTGAGCACAAAACGTGCAATTGTATCAACAGTCGCATAATGTATAATATCCTCTGTCTTTGTGGCCGAGATCGGATTCACAAGTACAGCTTGGTAAAGTTTGCCTGTTTCTATTGGACAACTTGATGTATTGGCTATGCTAAAAGATATATTGCCTGACGCATGACTTCCGATTTCTGTCTTTGAAGATTTATAGCCGACATAAGTGAAAGTTTTGCCTTCATCTTCACTGGTATATATACTCAAACGTGGAGTTCCTTCGTATGCAATGTCACTTTCATTACGCATATTAACTACACATGTTGCACGGTCATTATAGACCACCGTATAGTCCTTTCCTTCGTATGTTTCCGAAACACTGCTTCCGTCAATAGAAATGCCATCAAGCCATAAGTCACTTTGAGGTATCTTCACTTCGGCTGAATCTGTGGCAAGAATATTCATGTTTTTATCTGCTACAAAGAAATACCACATTCTCTCTGTCGTAGGCTTGACGTTAAGACGAAAAACAGTCGTTTGTCCGTCTGCACTCAACACCGTCTCCTTGTCACTGTCTTTCGCTTCTGTAAGGGAAGAAGGTTTCTTGCCTGTAGAATTGGCAAACAGATATACTCCGCTATAAGACAAAGTTCCGTTATTAGCCACAGCCACCTTTACTTCATTGGTACGACTCATATAGACCTTTGCAGGAAGAGTAATTGAAGCCGAAAGATTCTGTTTCTTAGGAGCAATGCCATAGACCATTCCCTGCCATGAGTTGAAACCATTCATACCGGTTTCATCATCAACAGTAAAATAGCCGTCCCCGGTTCCTCCCCATCCGAAATTGAAATGGAAAAGATTTCGTGATGCCTGATAACCATCAACCACCACAGCATGACCACCGCTGCTTTCGTTATAGCCCGTATAGACCATCGGACGACCGGCAATCAATTCATCGTATATCTTCTTCTCCCATGCGGTCTGAGAATAATTACCGGACTTATACTCACATACTCCGGACAAACGGAAATAAGAAGAGAATGTATTCACAAGATCAGAAATCTGACCGGAAGTAGATCTGTCTCCCTCCTTTACTCCATACGTAAGATGAGTAGCCGCTCCGAGAGCCGCAGTAAAGGTAGCCACAGCTTCGTCATATTCGGCAGGGCGACTGCTGTTATAAGAATCAAGCATCAAGCCCCACTTCAAAGGCATACCTTTTTTATAAATCTCGGTAACAGGAGCTTGCCCATAGCTATAAGTCGAAGTGGTAGAAAGTAGTGAATCAGGATTGTCCTTGTGGAAATAATATACAACCTGAGCACCTGCGGTAGCCACACAACCGGTCATCGCTCTGTCTTTTGTTCCTTTCATGAAAGGACAATTGTTGTTATAAGGAGATTCCTGATGCCAGTGCGTGGTCATAAGAGGAGCCACATCTACCCTTGTAACCGCTGTCCTCAACTGCGGACCATGCGCCTTCAAATAGGCTGCGCTCTTACGTGATACGTTCTCTCCCTTGTTCTGTGCTTCTTCCACAAGTCCCGCATAATAGTCAAGCATCCCCTTCAATTGCGGAGGAAGATTGTTCTCATCGAAATCTCCACTCTCCGTATATCCGAGAACTTCCGGCAAACAGTCGTCACCGCTTACAATGACATACCCTTGTCCTTTTCCGCGAGAAAATATATAATAAGGAGATGTTTGCAGCACAACCTTATCCATATTTCTCGATTTTGCCTCTGTGCGCGATGCACGCTTCACCAGATTGACTTCTCCCGGGGTTTGCAGATAGGAAGAAGCTATCTTTCCAGCAGCTTCCAAATCTACAGGGTCGGCAGAAACTGTCAAAGACGACAGTAATCCGGCAACACCTAAAAAGATAATTTTTTTCATAAGAACTAAATTATAAAGTTATCGTATAAACCAATGTATAATATAATGTGAGTATTTTATCTACTGTCAAAATGCAAACAGCAAAAAAACATGCCAAATGTGGAGTCTTTCAGATTCCACATTTGGCATGTTTCCCTTACTTTAGAATAATTAGAATAAACAGCAAATTATTCGTCAAGCTTCAATACAGCAAGGAAAGCTTTCTGCGGAACCTGAACATTTCCTATTTGTTTCATTCGCTTCTTTCCTCGCTTTTGCTTCTCAAGCAACTTTCGCTTACGACTGACATCACCTCCATAACACTTGGCTGTCACATCCTTACGAACCTGCTTCACCGTCTCTCGTGCTATAATCTTCCCGCCAATTGCTGCTTGTATGGCAATGTCAAACTGTTGACGCGGAAGAAGCTCTTTGAGACGTTCACACATCCGCCGTCCGAGAGTCACTGAATTATCAACATGGATAAGCGTTGACAAAGCATCGACACTCTCTCCGTTTAGAAGAATATCAAGTTTTACAAGCTTAGACGGACGGAAACCTGCATGATGATAATCAAAGGAAGCATATCCACGGCTAATGCTCTTCAGTTTATCATAAAAATCTATGACAATTTCTCCCAAAGGCATCATAAACTGAAGTTCCACTCTATTTCCAGCAATAAATTCTTGCTTAACCAGTTCACCACGCTTACTCAGACATAATGTCATGATAGGTCCAATGTAAGTAGCTGTTGTGATTACTGTGGCACTAATATAAGGTTCCTCCACATGGTCAATCAATGTAGGCTCCGGCATACCGGAAGGATTATGCACCTCCTGTGCCTCACCGTGCTTGTCATAGACCATATATGACACATTGGGAACTGTCGTTATCACATCCATACCGAATTCACGGTCAAGACGCTCCTGCACAATCTCCATGTGTAGAAGCCCAAGAAAACCGCAACGGAAACCAAATCCCAAAGCGGCAGAACTTTCATGTTGGAAAGTAAGAGAAGCGTCATTCAACTGCAGCTTCTCCAAACTGGTACGCAGATTCTCATAATCTTCCGTCTCTATAGGATATACACCAGCAAAAACCATCGGCTTCACTTCCTGAAAACCGGCAATTGCTCCCAAACTCGGATTTGCAACAGAAGTGATGGTATCACCTACCTTAACTTCTGTTGCATTCTTTATACCGCTGACAATATAACCGACATCGCCTGTCCGCAGTTCCTTTTTAGGAATCATATCCATTTTCAGAACTCCGATTTCTTCTGCCTGATACTCTTTCTTGGTATTTATGAAACGCACCTTCTCACCCGGATGCATCACTCCATTAATAATCTTAAAGTATGCAATGATGCCTCTGAAACTGTTGAAGACAGAATCAAATATCAAAGCCTGCAAAGGAGCATTATCATCACCTGTCGGATGAGGGATACGCTCAACTACAGCATTCAGAATCTGTTCAACTCCCATTCCGGTCTTTCCAGATGCCTGAATTATATCTTCATAATCACATCCTATAAGATCAACAATCTCATCAGACACTTCCTCCGGCATCGCATTAGGCATATCACACTTGTTTATGACAGGAATGATTTCAAGATTATTGTCTATAGCCATATACAGATTGGATATAGTTTGTGCCTGTACCCCCTGCGTAGCATCAACTATAAGCAACGCACCTTCACACGCAGCAATAGAACGGCTTACTTCGTATGAAAAGTCAACATGTCCGGGAGTGTCGATAAGATTCAAGATATATTTCTCTCCCTTATACATGTATTCCATCTGAATGGCGTGACTCTTGATTGTTATACCACGTTCACGTTCCAAATCCATGTCGTCGAGCATCTGTCCTTCTGTCACCTTTATAGTATTGGTATATTCCAGAAGACGATCGGCAAGAGTTGACTTACCATGATCTATATGCGCGATAATACAGAAATTTCTTATATTCTTCATAACTATATTCTACTTGCTTCGGCAAAGTTAAGGATAAAAAACGAAAGAATATATAAATATGTGTACCAAACAAATATTCTGACAAACAAAAAAATAAAGATAAACATCCATCTGGCTTCATTTCTCAAACAGAAAACAAAGCAGACAATCCTTCAGTTAATGTATTAGAACAGAATAATACCTTCTCCTTTACTTCTTCTTTATTTTCTCTGATACACCCTCACATAATCCACTTCATACTTCATTGGAAAAGAATCATCCTGAGGTTCACCTCCATTTATACCTCCTACAGCAAGGTCAAGAAGGATATATTGAGGTTTGCGGAAAGGATTCTCTCCCTTTCCTATACTGCCATTAAAGGTTGAAGAAAGAGGAATGTCATTAAGAAGCTCATCATCCAGATATATCCTTATATAATCTTTTGTCCAATTCATTACCCACACATGGAATTTCTCATTCCAATAAGGATCTTTTTCCAGAAAATGGCTGTAAGGTGTACGCTTGGAATTCCACACGGCACTGTAACGTCTGTCATTTCCCCAAGCTGCATTCGCAAGTATATGCGGCTTGCCATCCACATGATAATATTCCATCACATCAATCTCACCACAAGAAGGCCATTCCATATTATCGCCCAAAGTCCAAATTGCAGGCCAAGAACCTATCACCGCCGGAATACGGGCACGTACCTCCATGCGTCCATAAAGAAAACTAAATTTTCCGCGGGTATTTACAGATGCAGATGTATATCGTGCATATTGCCGCTCCGTCTGCCATCCGTTGCCACGTTTCTTCCACGTATTGCCTTCTGCATGTGCATCACCTTTGTATTTCGGGTTCGGTACAGAATCAATACGTGCCTCAAGTATAAGCATTCCGTTATGCCTGTAAGCATTGTCAGCTTGATACCATTGATACTCCTCATTACGCACAAAACCGTTTTCTGCCTGCCATTTCTCTACATCAAAATTCCCGGAGCCTTCAAACTCATCACTCCACACAAGTTGCCAGCTGTCATCCATCGGTTGCAATTGCGAATATGACAACTGCGGAAGTGTACACATACACATCCCTAAAAGAAGCCCCTTAAATGGAGCTTTGCAATCTTTCATTAAACCATCCATCGTACAAATTCATTTTATAGATTATCTTATACTACACATATAAAAACAAATAATGCGCTAAGGATGCAAAGAAGCAGCCAAAGCGCATTATTATTACAAACTTTACTATATATTTATTTCAGAGAATAAATATATGGTTCTTTATCATCGCCAGTCTCAGCAACTGCCACTTTGTCTTCACGAAGCAACCAACCAAGACCCAAATTAAAATCTTTCTCCGCCAGTTTTGTAATTTTCTTAATCTGCTTAAACGTCAAACCTTCATTAACATCAGAAAGTGCATTCCATATAATGCCCGCAATGTTTCCAGCTTTTTCCTGCAACATAATCCTACTTACCATTTAAATATTAAACTTATAAATCTATACTTTTCTTTTTCAAGACGACACAAAGGTATGTAAATTATGATTAGCAACAAAATATTAAGTTTGCAATAAGTTAAAAAACAGACATTTCGCCCACTATTTAACAATCATTAATTGTTTTATCACACTTTTCTGTGTGCGTACACACATTTTTTACACTTCTGAAGCATCATTGCTTTGCAACTACATCATCAGACGTATCAAGGTAATTTTGCCATATAGCTGCAGCAGTTTCTACCATCCTAAGACAAGGCCTCTTCTTATAATATTTAGCAGTACGTTCATCAGGAGTACAAACAATTTTTGAATCTTTACGCAATCCAAGTAGTTCACTACATATAATACTGCCATTCATCTCCTTAAATTTGCCAGCAAGTTCCTGAACTAATTTATAATTGGCTTGTTTCTGCATTTTGTCCTCCGGGAGTGTCTGTCCTTTTTCCATCCCGGCAAGCATAGCCATTCCGCAAACCGCTCCGCACGTTCCTCGCATACGTCCTATTCCGCCCCCGAATGAAGCCGATACTCTCAATGCCATATCGTCAGACATGCCATACATATCAGAAAATGCACAGAATACAGATTGGGAACAATTATAGCCTTTAAGAAAAAGTTCACGTGCTTTAGCGATTCTGTCACAAGCACCTTCTCCATTATTTGTCATTCGTAATCCTCCTTCTTATACCGAATTTCAACAAGTTTCTTTTTCGTCTTTTTCTCAAAATATGACAACACAATATTCAGACCTGCCGCCTTCACATTTTTAAGTTCAACAGAATTTCGGATACCTTCAAGACATTCATAACGCAAATCCTCCAGCTTCTGCATAAACAGACTTTCCTCTTTAGATGTCAAATCTACAGAATAATAGTATCTGTAATCCATTGTTCCGTCATTATGAAAAACAAGACTGTCAAGAATAGTAATGGCATCACATTGTTTGGGGCAGTTACGTTCTGTGAAATCTTTTGTTTCACGCTCAAAACGATCCATTTTACTTTCTTGACAAGCAGAAAGCAGACAAAGCAGTAGTGATGAGATAAAAAGCAAACGTCCTTTCATACCATTCCATTACTTATTGATAAGCTGCCGAAGTGCAGTGGCAAGCTGATCTGGGCAAGAAGTACGGCGCATAC
The DNA here is from genome assembly GCA_017621515.1 of Bacteroidaceae bacterium. Lineage (GTDB taxonomy): Bacteria > Bacteroidota > Bacteroidia > Bacteroidales > Bacteroidaceae > RGIG8745. Next base: position 9,750 of record JAGASY010000043.1, on the reverse strand, counting down.
CACATCTTATACCTTCAAGGCGAGCAATCACATCCTCAGCCTTCTGCCCACGGACAAGAGCCGCTATTCCCTGAGTGTTTCCGCTACATCCTCCTATAAAAGTAATATTCTCAATTATTCCGTTCTCATCAAGTTCTATCTCGATAGAAGTAGAACAAGTTCCGGTGGTTTTATATACAGTCTTCATATTCTTCTTTTGAAATTATGATGCATTCCGATTATGAAGCAAGTTCTTTTGTCATAAATGAGCCGATTAAAATTATGAAGTTGTAAGACCGGCAGTCTTCAAAGAGCTTCAGCTCTATATTCACGAACCCACCACAAATCTTACAACTTCATAAATCAGTCGTCTTATTTCATATTTGTATAGACATTCTGCACGTCATCAAATTCCTCAAGCTTCTCAATCATCTTTTCGATAGTCTCTCTCTGCTCGTCTGTAACTTCCTTCAAATCGTTAGGAACGTATGTGAATTCAGCCGCTGTGATTTCAAAACCACCATCCTCAAGATACTTCTGAATCTGTGCAAAACTCTTAGGGTCACCGTATATTGTGATAGTAGTCTCTCCGTTCTCTTCGTCCTCTTCTTCGTCATACTCATCGTTCACACCAAAGTCGATAAGTTCAAGAATCATATCATCCATATCCAGACCGTCCTTCTTCTTGAAAGTGAACTGTGCATAATGGTCAAACAAATAAGCAAGGCTACCCATTGTACCAAGAGTACCGCTAAACTTATTAAATATAGAACGCACATCGGCTACAGTACGAGTTGTATTGTCTGTAAGAGTATCCACGAACACAGCGATTCCATGAGGGCCATATCCCTCATACGTCATAGTCTTCCAGCTATTTTTGTCCTTTCCTACAGCATTCTTTATGGCTCTTTCAATATTGTCCTTTGGCATATTCTCATGCTTACATGTAGCAATAATCGCACGCAGACGAGAATTGTTCTCAGGTTCCGGTCCGCCTTCAGCTACAGCTATTGCAATCTGCTTACCAAGTCTTGTAAAAGTTTTCGCCATATTGCCCCAACGCTTCAGTTTACGGGCCTTTCTAAATTCAAACGCTCTTCCCATAGGATTATATATTTTTTATTATTATTGTTTTTATTGTTTCTGTAAATAATAGCACACCACAAGGCACAAAGTCGGAATCAGCAAATAGATATTAAATCCGGCAACAATTACCTGAACAAGCCATAAAACCACCAACAGGTAGTAAAGCCACCGAAACACTATTTTCTTGTTCATTTGCCTCTCACCTTAGCACCAAGCTGCTTGCATATATTCTGTTCTATCTTTGTCATTATAGCCTCAATCTGCTTGTCATTGAGCGTCTTGCTTTCGTCCTGAAGCACAAAGTTGACCGCATAGCTCTTCTTGCCAGCCTCAAGATTCTTGCCTTCATAAACATCAAACAATTTGACTTCCTTCAGAAGCTTCTTCTCACTCTGGTATGCAATCTGCTCAATCTGCGCAAATTCAATATTGCTGTCAAGCAACAGCGCAAGGTCACGGCTCACAGCCGGATACTTAGGTATCTCCGTGTATTTTGTCTCCGACTTACGTACCAACTTCATGAGGTTACTCCAATTGATGTCTGCATAATATACAGGTGCATCAATGTCAAATTTCTTGGTCTGCTTCTTGCTCACAACTCCATATTCGACAATAAGTTTGCCTCCACGGTTACTTATGGTCGCAGCCTTAGAAAACAAATCATTCTTCTCCTCACCGAACACTACTGCACCAAACGGTACACCGAGACGTCGCAAGATATTCATCACGTATGCCTTCAGCTCATAGACACTAGTCTCTTCATCGGCATGTGCCCAGCTGCCGTTCACACGTTTACCCGTAAGCCACAATCCAAGATGGAAATCCTCTGAATACGGAGCAAGCACCTTCTTCGAAGTATGTCCGTCAATCTTCTCACCTGCCTCAAGCACCTCTCTTCTTGACGCATCATAACGGTAGCAGTTTCCGTACTCAAAGAAGCGGATGTCGCCCATACGTCTGTTGACATTATAGCTGATACATTCCAGTCCGCCAAAAAGAAGAGTCTGGCGCAATGCACCCAAATCCTGACTCAGCGGATTCATCAAACGTACAAGATGCTCCGAAGTGTATGCCTCCAGACCATCATAATAGGATATTTTTGTCAACGAATTGTTCAGAATCTCGTTGAACCCACAACCCACAAGCTGCTCGCCTATAAGATTCTGCAACTTATTGCTTCGGTCCACCTCACCTTTGACTGTAAGGCTCGACTTCACCTGTTCCGGTATCTCGATATTGTTATATCCGTATATACGAAGAATTTCTTCCACCACATCGCACGGTCTCTGCACATCCACACGATAAGCCGGAACTTCAAGCTTAAACATCTTGTCGGAAGCCTCAAGCACCTTCATACCCAGATTCTCACAAATCGACTGCATGGTGTCTGCCGGTATATCCTTTCCAATCAAGTCACGGCAATACTGTATGTCAAAATCCACCACTGCATTCTCAGGCAAGGTTTCGCTCTTCACATCCCGTATCTCCATTGCGATTTCACCTCCGGCAAGTTCTTTGGCAAGCATGGCAGCCTGTTTCAGAGCATAAATCTGTCCGTCCGGATCAATACCTCTCTCAAATCGGAATGAAGCATCGGTCTGCAAACCATGACGGCGCGCACTCTTGCGTATCCATGTAGGATGGAAATAGGCAGACTCAAACAAGACATCTTTTGTCGTTTCATACGTACCGGAGCCTTTTCCGCCGAATACACCGGCGATACACATCGGTTCTTCCGCATTGCATATAGCAAGATCCTTATCGCTGAGTTTGTGCTCAACCCCGTCAAGAGTAACAAAAGGTGTTCCTTCCGGCATAGCTTTCACCACCACCTTGTTGCCCTTAATCATATCTGCATCAAAGCAATGGAGAGGCTGTCCGTATGCCATCATTATATAATTGGTAATATCTACAATATTGTTTATCGGACGAAGACCTATTGTCGTAAGCTTGTCCTTCAGCCATTTCGGCGACTCCTTGACTTCACAGTTCTTCACAGTCACTGCACAATAGCGAGGACATGCTTCTTTCTGCTCCACCACCACATCAATGTCAAGCTCATGGCTGTCAATCTTAAATGCGTCGCATGAAGGACGATGAAGCTCCGTTTCATATTCGTTCTGCTTCAGATAAGCATAGAAGTCACGTGCAACTCCCCAGTGCGAACATGCGTCGCTGTGATTAGGAGTGATGTCAACCTCTATCACCCAGTCGCTCTCCAATCCGTAATATTTGGCAGCCGGCAAACCAACCTCTGCATCTTCCGGCAGCACAATAATGCCGCTATGGTCGTTACCGATTCCTATCTCATCCTCAGCGCAAATCATTCCGTTGCTTTCAATTCCGCGCAGTTTAGACTTTTTTATAGTGAAACACTGGTCGCCCTCATAAAGCTTGGTACCCAGAGTCGCCACAATCACTTTCTCTCCTGCAGCCACATTCGATGCGCCGCATACAATCTGCTCTGTCCTGTCGCCCAAGTCAACGGAACAAACGTGCATGTGGTCACTGTTAGGATGAGCTTCACAAGTAAGCACTTTACCAACCACCAATCCTTCAAGTCCGCCTTTTATAGACTGAACCTCCTCGACAGCACCCACTTCAAGTCCAACGCTGGTCAAAGCATCGGCTACTTCCTGTGGAGACATATCGAAATCGACATATTCCTTAAGCCATTTATAACTGACATTCATATATGTATATTTTTTAGAATTTCGAAAGAAAAAGTTTCCGCATATCGCTTTTATAATAAGGAATAGAAGTGACAATGACAGAAAACCGTGCAAAGATAAATCAAAAGAGAGAGATAAAAAAGCAAGTTGTTCATTTTTTATCTCTCTGTGGGTCAACAGGCATAAAGAACGGAGAGTAAAAAAACAACTACATGGAAGCGGAATTGTAATAGTTATGTTGAAAAACAACCGATAAAAGATTCACATTAAAATTAAATATATAGCATCATCTGTATTTTATTTTTTGTTGTATTATAGGACTCTTCTATTTCTCAGATGGATGCATTCACAGGCTACTCTTGTTGGCTTAAGCCAACAAGAGTAGCCTGTGAATGCATCTGCTTGAATGCTGTTACACCCACATAAGCATAACAAACAACTTTTTAATTTCAAATCAAAAGCCGCACACTATGGCTTTATTTTCACAAGCATCACCTTTGCATCCGACTTGGCGACAACACTATGAGGAGTTCCCTCACACATAAGCATAAAGTCTCCGGATTTCAACACGCGCAACTTACCTTCCACCGTGAACCTGACCTCACCATCCATCACATACACCATCACTTCAGCCGGAGCAAGATGTTCGGCAAGAGACTGCCCTGCTCTGAAAGACAAAATAGACACACCACCATTAGAATTGTCAAAAACATTTTTGAATCCCACTTTATCAGTTTCGTTCTCAATCTGAGAAGCAAGTGCACGCACTTCTCCAATTCCATAATCAGTATTCAACATAGCTGTTTCGGGTTTAATTAAAAATATAACAAGAATCATCGTGACAACATTACGCATCTGAATTTTGTTCAATCCAGCATCAGCTTTAAAAAATGCCGAGCATAACAAGGTCGCATTTGGCAATATTCATGGATAACAAAGCAAGGCACCCCTATCCCTTTTTCAGCCTCCATAAAAAATTTTTTGAATACATTTTTTAACTAAAATATTTTTCTGATAAAAAGACAGTGGACACAGGTTAAAACAAACCAGAATGATTATAATGTAGGAAAAATGCTTTCTTTTTGATTTTGTCAAATGTTAAAATTTCAAGCCCTCTGGAACGCTTCAAAATGAAGCTCATCGAACTTTTCTCGAAGAACGGGGATTCTACGCGCATTTTCAGAAGTCACCGAGAAATGTGAAATAGTGTTTCATTTTTGAGCGGTTCTTTTACATTTATTTATCTCCGGCGAAGAGTTTTTTTGAAAAAACTACTAAGTTTTCAAATTTTCAGCGCACTGTTTTTTTCTTCACAGCGCACTGTAATTTTATTTGCAGTGCGCTACAATTTTAAAAACTTAGTAGTTTGGAGAAATTTTCAGTGCGCTGAAAATAAAAAAGCAACAGGAAGCGGAGAAAAAGACAATGGACTTCGGTTGAAATGTTAAGAAGTGTGTAATTTGCGGCTTTAGAAGAGTGTCTGAACAGAAACCCCAAAATGAATGAATTTGACGCGATGTTGGAGAGTAAAAATGGTAGAATTTATTATAATAAATTAATAATCAGCGAATTACTAAAGCACTCAAAATTTTCGAAAAATTGCGCCCAGTACGTTTTTTTGAGCATTTTGAAAAATTTTATATCTTTCTGATTATCAGTATTTTACCTTCAAGCCGAAAAATTTCATCTTTTCATCCTCGGCAAAAAATTGCTCCAAATGTTAAATTTACATTTTGACTAAAAATATCATTTTGTCAAATTGAAAAATGGCATTTTGCTATGTTTTTAGCCATTTTAAGCTATGGAGGAATCTGCCGAAGACATCCGCTTAAACAAATTACAGATTCTGCAACCCCTATTACAGATTCCATGCCATATAATACACCATAACTTACAGAAAAAGAATATCTTTGCATCCAAAGAAAAAATGTTTGTTTATGGAAGAGAAAATACAGAACATAGAGAGCATAGCGGAATATAACAACCTGCTCGGGTTAGAAACACTGCATCCTCTGGTCAGTGTCATCAATCTGGCAGAGGCACAAAAAATAAAGCATCAACGTCACACATTCGGCTTCTACATCATATTTCTGAAAGAAGCCAAATGCGGAGACATCATCTACGGAAGGCAGTACTACGACTATCAGGAAGGCACTGTCGTATGCCTCGCGCCCGGTCAGGTCATCGGAATAGAGGACAACGGAGAGACATTTCAGCCTCGCGGGTGGGCACTGTGCTTCCATCCGGACCTTATCAGAGGCACATCGCTCGGCAACCATATCAAGGAATATTCATACTTCACGTATGAAGTGAACGAAGCATTGCACCTGTCACAAAAAGAACGTGAGATTTTCGTTGACTGTCTGCACAAGATTCGTCACGAACTGGAACACAGCATCGACCGACTCAGCCGAAGACTTATCTCGACCAATATTGAACTGCTTTTAGACTATTGCCTGCGTTTCTATGAACGGCAGTTCATCACCCGAGAAACTGTAAACAAGGACATACTGGTGAGGTTCGAGGCTCTACTCAACCAATACTTCGATGACGACAGAGCCAAAACGGAAGGTCTGCCATCCGTCAGATGGTGCGCAAGCGAACTGTGTCTCTCGCCTAACTATTTCGGAGACTTGATAAAAAAGGAAACGGGAAAGACTGCCCATGAACACATTCAGCTCAAACTGATTGGCATTGCTAAAGAGCGGATACACAATCTGTCGTATTCAATCTCTCAGATTTCGTATGATTTGGGATTCCAATATCCGCAACATTTTACAAGACTGTTCAAGAAAATCGTCGGGGTGACACCTAATGAATACCGAACAAAATCGGCCGTCTGATTGAATCACCATGATTCAAGACAGACAGCCATTCATCAGCAGCAAAAATAAAAAAGCCCAAGATGCTATACATTTATATACGCAAGTTCCGGATTAGTCCTGCCACAACCCGAACTTGCGTATATATCATTTTAGCAAACACACTCACAAAAGAGCGACATTTATTACACAAAACAACCCATTAAGCTTACTTTTTGCAATTATTTTAAGCTTTTATTATTATATATTGTTTATTTGCTTTATCTTTGCAAAGATAAATTCTAAAAACAAGCCAAATGAGCAAATTGATAATACCGGAAGGGTATCAGCAGCTGCTTGACCCTATACAGACAGAACAAGGAATCAAACAAATAAAGGACTTTTTTCAAGCAAACTTATCTACAGCTCTACGTTTGAGACGAGTTACCGCCCCGCTTTTTGTCATGCGCGGCCTCGGCATCAACGATGACCTGAACGGCATTGAACGCCCGGTCTCGTTCCCCATCAAAGACATGAATGACAAGGTGGCGGAAGTGGTACATTCATTGGCAAAATGGAAGCGAATGATGCTTGCCGAATACAACATACAACCCGGATACGGACTATATACAGACATGAATGCCATACGCGGAGACGAAGAACTCGACAATCTCCACTCTCTGTATGTTGACCAGTGGGACTGGGAGAAGACCATCGTAAGGGAAAACCGCAATGTCACTTTCCTAAAGAAGACTGTGAGAAGCATCTATGCAGCCATACGAAGGACTGAATACCTTGTCTGTGAGACATATCCGCAAATAAAACCATTCCTTCCGGAAGAAATACACTTCATACACAGTGAAGAGCTTTTGCAGCGTTATCCGACACTCACTCCAAAACAGCGTGAGGATGCCATCTGCAAAGAGTACGGAGCTGTGTTTATCATAGGAATCGGCGGGAAACTCAGCAACGGCAAGGCGCATGACTTGCGTGCCCCGGACTATGATGACTGGACAACGGACAATGAAGAGGGCTACAAGGGTCTGAACGGCGACATCATGATATGGTATCCGGTTCTTGAACGTGGCTTCGAGCTTTCCTCTATGGGAATAAGGGTTGACAAAGAGGCTCTTCTCCATCAGCTTGAACTGACAGGCAAGGAAGACCGCAAGGAGCTGTATTTCCACAAGCGTCTGCTTGCCGATGACATGCCGTTGAGCATCGGAGGCGGAATTGGTCAGAGCCGCCTGTGCATGGTGCTTCTCCACAAAGCTCATATCGGTGAGATTCAGGCAAGTATATGGCCTGACGACATGCGCAAGGAATGCGCCAAACGCGGAATGCCGCTGATTTGAAAAGATGGCATAGAAGTTTTCAAGGATAACTATAAACGGCAGACGAGTTACAAAATACAAATTATCCTGCTTTTATGTGGGTATATTCAACGGACTCCTCCATGTGTGGTTTAAGTAGGCACATGGAGGAGTCCGTTGAATATACCCGCATAAAAGTAGCAAATAAATAAAAAATAACTTCTGAAAAAATTCTCCCAAAAGGTATTATTTTATCCGATTTTTATTTACTTTTGCCATGTCCGCTGAAGATTCATTCGATTTTCAGCAACACTTACTTATTCAGGTGAATTTTCATACAAGGCAAAGGAGGATGTATCAAAAAAACAAGAAAAATTTGCGTTACACTTCCCAAGCAGAATGATGATTTACAACGATTTCTTTTGTTGAATCGATTAATCCTAAATCAAGATGAATTATCCACTAATATCTGAATATATAGAATCTATTCGCTCTGCGGAAGAGAACTTCGACAAGTTAAGCAACCTTCGTCCTATGCTTGACAGCAGTGGCAATCCCATTATATCGAGCGGGAACTTTGCCGTAGTATTCAAGATGAAAGATACAGATACAGGAAAGTTGTATGCCGTGAAATGTTTTACACGTGAACAAGAGCATCGTAATGAACATTATCAGAAAATAGCGGGGGAGCTGGAATTTGTTTCTTCTCCTTATCTTGTACATTTTCGTTTTCTTGATAAAGAACTGTTCGTTGACACCACGCAAAGCAATGAAACGGAGTTCCCGGTCCTGATGATGGATTGGGTGAAGGGACAACCAATGGATGTATATATAAAAGAATATCTGCACGACAGGTATGCGCTGCAGATGCTTGCTTACAGATTTTGCCGAATGGGTGCGTGGCTTCTGTCACAGCCCTTTGCTCATGGCGACTTGAAACCGGACAACATTCTTGTCCGTAAAGACGGAACATTGGTGTTGGTTGATTACGATGGAATGTATGTTCCAGCTTTGGAGGGTGAGAGTGCTAACGAGCTGGGTAGTCCAGATTTCCGTCATCCGTTGCGCACAGAGAAGGACTTCAACGAACATATCGACGACTTGTCAATAGCTTCCATCGCCTTGTCACTGAAAGCCATTTCTCTGAATACGGAACTCTATAGTCAATATGCGTCTTCAGACCGTCTGCTGTTTTCTGCCGCCAACTATCGTGACATAGGTAATTCCGCTGCACTACAAACTATTATAAAGATGGTATCGGACACAGAACTTTCCGCACTCGTTTCCGCATTTCTCTTGGCATTGTCCAAAAACAATTTGAGCATGATGTCGTTCCGCATCTTCCTGCTTTGTGAGCCGGAAAAACCGAAGATTGAAATATTGAGCACAGAAATCACCGACGAGGAACGAGCAAATGCCATCACGGACGAGTTTGGTGTAGGTTACACTGCAGATGGTCTGAAGTTGATAGGTGCACCATATAATCTTACATCTTATACCATTAAAGAAGGGACAAAAGTAATTGGGGATGGTGCGTTTAGACACTGTAAATCACTGCAATCAATATACATTTCGGACAGTGTGACAAGCATTGGAGACTATGCGTTTTGTCATTGCCACTCACTGCAATCAATAAACATTCCGGACAGTGTGACAAGCATTGGAAGAGGTGCGTTTTACGACTGCAAATCACTGCTATCAATAAACATTCCGGACAGCGTGACAAGCATTGGAAACCATGTGTTTGATGGTTGCAAATCACTGCGATCAATACATATTTCGAACAGTGTGACAAGCATTGGAGACCATGCGTTTTGGCATTGCCACTCACTGCAATCAATAAACATTCCGGACAGTGTGACAAGCATTGGAGACTGGGCATTTGCTGACTGTATTTAG
>JAGASY010000004.1 GCA_017621515.1 Bacteroidaceae bacterium | reverse complement strand
GCTGACCATTGATTATGAATTCCTTGCTGAAACTGCGGAAGCTATGGTACAACTTGCATTCATCCAAATCATGCTTAACAAATTTATCGAATGAAATCAAAACAGCTTCTTAGTAGTTTAGAGAAAATTTCAGTGCGCTGAAAATAAATAATCACTGGGAAGTGGGAAAAAAGTCGGTGGACTTCGCCTAAAATGTTAAGAAGTGTATAATTTCTGTTTTGAAAGTGTGTCTGAACAAAAACTGAAAAGTGAGTGTATTTTGGGCGGTCTTTGAGGGTAAAAACGGAAGTTTTATATATAACATATTAATAATCAATATATTATTAATAAATTCAGAAATTTCAAAAAAATGCGTCCGACACGATTTTTTGAGCGTTTTGATAAATTTTGTATTCAATTGATTATCAATCATTTACCTTTGTGTTGAAATTCTCATCTTTTCGTCCTCGGTAAAAAATCGCTCTAAGTGTTAAATTTTCAATTTGGGCGAAAATATCATTTTGTCATTTTAGAAGTTGCATTTTTCTACTGATTTTCTATTTCTGTCATAGCATCTCCTTTAACTTCTTTTTGTATCTTTGCGCAATGTTATACCTGCACCTATTGGTGTTTACTTAATTGGAAGTTATACTTTTTAAACTTTGAGCATGGGCGAGCCGGAATGTCACAGTATTTGTGCATTGATAGAGAAACTTGCAAGGGAGCGTGTATTGGCAAAAGAGGAATATGTGCGCTTGATTTCCGAATGTTCAGAAGATATGGTACATAAGGTGTCTGCCAAAGCAAAGAAAGTGGCAGAAGCAAGTTTCGGAAATAAAATCCTTCTGCGCGGGCTTTTGGAGATTTCAAATCATTGCCGTAACGGATGCCGCTATTGCGGACTCAGGTGTTCAAATGCCGGAGTGGAACGTTACAGGATGAGCCGGGAGCAAATTCTTGAAAGATGCAGATATGCATATCGTATCGGACTACGTACTTTTGTTTTGCAGGGAGGAGAAGATGCAGTGCAGACCGATTCGTGGATTGCTTCTGTGGTGAAGACCTTGAAAGACGAAATGCCGGATGCGGCTGTAACTTTGTCGGTGGGAGAAAGAAGTGCGGAGGGCTATCGCATGATGCGGGAAGCTGGGGCCGACCGCTATCTTCTGAGACATGAGGCGGCAGATGCGGCTCTCTATGGAAGGATTCATCCTGTGGGAATGTCGCACACTCACCGTATTGAATGTCTGTACGAATTGAAACGTCTGGGATTCCAGACCGGAACAGGATTTATGGTGGGAGTTCCGTTTCAGACAGCCGAGAATATTGCAGACGACTTGCTGTTTATCCATCGGTTTCAACCGGACATGATAGGTGTTGGTCCGTTCATTGCCGCGCGAGGCACTCCGTTTGAAAATGAGTCTAATGGCAGTCTGGAGCTTACGCTGTTGCTGATAGGCATATTGCGACTTATGTTTCCCAAAGCCCACATCCCCTCGACTACAGCTTTGGCTACTCTCTCGCCCGAGGGGCGTCTGCGCGGTATTCTTGCCGGAGCCAATGTGGTCATGCCGAATATTTCTCCGGTGGAAGTCAGAGGCAAGTACTCCATCTATGACGGTAAGGCTGCATTTGGGGCTGAATGCGGAGAAGGGATAAGTGTGCTGAAGAAGCAGCTTGCCTCGATAGGATATTCGGTAGATGAGTGAATCCTCTGTGTCAATGAACAAACAGGACGAGGCGATTGTCGGCTTGTGGATACATGGACGTTTTTGTTCGTCTGTTGGTCAATTAAAGAGAAAAATGAATATGCAATATATACCGGATTCTCCGAATGCGGAGGAGTTTATAAATGACAGAGAAATAAGGGAAAGCATAGCATACGCTGAGGCTCACGGAAACGACCGGGAACTTGTGGAGAGCATCCTTGAGAAGGCTGCTTTGTGCAAGGGCATATCCCACAGAGAGGCCTTGGTGCTACTTGAGTGCAGAGACCCCGAGTTGCAGGAGAAGATATTTTTGCTTGCAAAAGAGATAAAAAAGAAGTTCTACGGAAACCGTATTGTGCTGTTCGCACCTCTGTATTTGTCGAACTATTGTGTCAACGGATGTGTGTATTGTCCGTATCACGCAAAGAACAAAAGCATACGCAGGAAGAAGCTTACGCAGGAGGAAATCCGGAACGAGGTGATAGCTTTGCAGGATATGGGGCATAAGCGGCTTGCCATAGAATTGGGAGAACATCCGGTGATGAACTCCATCGATTATGTGCTGGAGAGTATCAAGACCATCTATGGCATCAAGCACAAGAACGGTGCTATACGCAGGGTGAATGTGAACATTGCCGCTACAACAGTGGAAAACTACAAGAAACTGAAGGAGGCGGGAATCGGGACATACATCCTTTTTCAGGAGACATATAACAAGCAGAATTATGAACAACTGCACCCGACGGGGCCTAAGAGCAACTATGCCTACCATACGGAGGCGATGGACCGGGCGATGGAAGGCGGTATAGACGATGTGGGTATCGGAGTGCTTTTCGGGCTTGAAACCTACAGATATGATTTTGCAGGACTTCTGATGCATGCTGAACATCTGGAAGCGCGTTTCGGAGTCGGGCCGCATACGATAAGTGTGCCGCGTCTGTGTGCGGCTGACGATATAGATACTGCCGATTTCAAGAACTGTGTTCCTGATGACATCTTCAGGCTTATGGTGGCAGTCATACGGATTGCAGTCCCTTATACGGGCATGATTGTTTCTACCCGGGAGAGCAAGAGCAGTCGTGAGAAAGTGCTTGAACTCGGAGTCTCGCAGATAAGCGGAGGCTCCCGCACCAGTGTGGGCGGATATGTCGAAGAGGAAAAGGAGGAGGAGAACTCCGCACAATTCGATGTGACAGACCGCAGGACGCTTGATGAGGTGGTGGAATGGTTGTTGAAACAGGGATATGTGCCGAGCTTCTGCACTGCCTGCTATCGCGAAGGGAGAACAGGAGACCGTTTCATGTCCCTTGTCAAAAGCGGACAGATAGCCAATTGTTGTCTGCCGAATGCGCTGATAACGCTTAAAGAGTATCTTTGTGATTATGCCTCTGCGAGTACGCGGGCTGCAGGATTGCCGCTGATAGAGAAAGAGCTTGCGGATATTCCTAATGAACGTGTGCGTATGCGTGCTGGGAAATATCTGGAGGAAATAGACGAAGGAAAGCGGGATTTTAGATTTTGAGAAGGGAGTATGAAGGAGGATATTCAGCGTTCATTGCGTTTGCATATCGGATTCTTTGGCAGACGGAACAGTGGCAAATCGAGTCTGGTGAATGCTTTGTGCGGACAGGAGGTTGCCATCGTGTCGGATGTGCCGGGAACTACAGCCGATGCTGTGTATAAGAACATCGAGATAAGTGGGGTGGGCGCATGTGTACTTGTTGACACTGCCGGCTATGACGATGAGGGTGCTCTCGGCGAACTCAGGAATGATGCCACCCGAAAAGCAGCCTCGAAAGTGGATGCTGCCGTGATTGTCATCGCAGCTGATACTGCATCGGACTATGTTGAAGAGAAGCGTTGGATTCGTTTCTTTTCCACGCTTCATGTGCCGGTGATTGTGGTTATGAACAAGGCAGACCTTTGCGGAGCAGATGAAGTGGAGCTGAGGCTGAGAAATATAGCTGAGATGGGAGACATGCAGGGCAAGATAAAGATAGATGCTGTGCTTCCGGTCTCCGTATATGAAGGTGTCGGAATAGAGGAACTTAGAAAATGTATTGCGAAAGTGCTTGCAGACAAGAGTGAGGTGGCGGACATTACAGGAGAGCTTTGCCGTGCCGGTGATGTGGTGCTGCTTGTGATGCCGCAGAACATTCAGGCTCCGAAGGGCAGACTGATACTACCGCAGGTGCAGACATTGCGCAACTTGCTTGACAAGAAGTGTATGCCTGTCTGCTGTACAGCCGATAATGTGGCAGAGTCGCTTGCGGCTTTGGTTTCTCCTCCAAAACTGATTATCACAGATTCGCAGGTGTTTAAGATGGTGGAGAAGTGTTGTCCGGAAGGCACATTGCTTACCTCTTTTTCTGTACTTTTCGCAAAGAGCAAAGGAGATATACATGAATTTGTGGCAGGTGCCCGGGCTATTGGCAGACTTTCGTCGGAGTCTCATGTGCTCATAGCCGAGGCATGTACTCATACACCTCAGAACGAAGATATAGGCAGGGTGAAGCTTCCCCGGCTTTTGCGTAAGAGAGTAGGAGAGAGTTTGCGTATAACTCATGTGAATGGAGCTGACTTCCCGGATGACTTGTCTGCATTTGACTTGGTGATTCATTGTGGAGCATGTATGTTTACAAGACGTCATGTACTCAACCGCATTGCATTGGCGAAGTCGCAGCATGTGCCGATTACCAATTATGGAATAGCGATAGCATTTCTGAATGATATGCTTGACAAAGTTGCTTTATAGCCATTTGATATAAGAATAGTTTTTAATTATACATATAATTTATAGATATGCCGAAAAATAATAACAACATCATGTTCATCCGCTACCAGTTGTTGGCACGAATGGTCAACATGTGGAAGAACGACAGACTGCTGAAAGATATTGACAGGTTGCCGCTGGAACTGAACCCGCGCAAGTCACAACCTCGCGGAAGATGCTGTGTGTATAAAGAAAGAGCCGTGACAAAATATAAGTGCATGGCGATGATGGGTTTTGACATGACTGACGAGAAGGATGAGCTTGACTCTCTTTCTGACTATGCTCAGAGATTGCTCGACCGTGGTGACAGTGAAATAAAGATGACATTGCTTTCTGTGATGGATGAGGCATGTTCTTCATGTATCAAGGTCAATTACGAGGTGTCGAACCTTTGTCGTGGATGTGTGGCGCAGGCATGTAGCAATGCCTGTCCGAAGGGGGCGATATCGTATGACAAGCACGGTAAGGCAAGCATCGACCATGATATATGTATCAGTTGCGGACGTTGCCATCAGGCTTGTCCTTATCATGCCATCATTTATTTGCCGGTTCCATGTGAAGAGGCATGTCCGGTGAAGGCAATCTCAAAGGATGAGTATGGAGTGGAGCATATTGATGAGTCGAAATGTATATACTGTGGAAAGTGCATGAAAGCATGTCCTTTCGGGGCGATATTTGAAGTGTCGCGTGTGTTTGATGTCATCAAGCTGCTTGACCGCAAGCGTAAGCTCGTAGCAATGGTGGCCCCTTCTATTCTGTCGCAGTTCAAGTATCCGATAGAAAAGGTATATGGAGCCATACGGCGACTTGGTTTCCATGATGTCATAGAAGTGGCATACGGAGCTGAAGAAACTATACGCAATGAGGCGAAAGAATTTAAGGAAAGAATGGAGGAGGGTGCGCCTTTCATGACCACAAGTTGCTGTTCTGCATACGTTCAGCTTGCCAAAAAGCATATTCCGGAGTTGCTTCCATATATATCCACTACAGGTTCTCCGTTGTTCTATACAGCCAAGTATGCCACGGAGAAACACCCTGATGCCTTTACGGTCTTTATCGGGCCGTGTGCATCGAAGCGTCGTGAAGGAAGAGACAATCCGCGTGTGGATTTTGTTTGGACTTTCAGTGAACTTGATGCGGTGCTTGAAGGGTATGAAATAGACATTGAACAGTGTGAACCGTTTATTCCGTCTGAACGTGGCGGACATGATGCACAAGGTTTTGCCAAGACCGGAGGTGTGTTTGAGTCGGTGAAGAACGCGGTGGGCGATCCTTCTCTTCAGGCCACAGTTATTCAGGGGCTTGACAAGAAGACGATAGCGTTGCTTCGCGGTTATGCCAAGACAAAGAAATGTCCTACGAAGTTTATCGAGGTGATGAGTTGCGAAGGTGGTTGTATAAACGGCCCTTGTACATTCAATGATGAATTGGCTGCAAAGAAACAGTTTGATACGGAACTGAAGAAATTCGATAAATAAAGAGAGACGGAATCGACATGAAGAAGATTGTTCTTGTCACTGGCGGACAACGCTCCGGTAAAAGTGAATATGCAGAGCAGCTGGCGATGCGGCTCAGTCCGAACCCTGTATATATGGCTACATCGCGAATATGGGATGAAGAGTTCAGGCATCGTGTAGAAATCCACAAGCAAAGACGAGGACCACAATGGACTAACATTGAGGAAGAGAAGTGGTTGAGTAGGCATGATGTGAGCGGGCGTACAGTACTTGTGGATTGTGTCACGCTGTGGGCAACGAATTTCTTCTTTGACTTGCAGAATGAATGTTTGCATTCGGCAAAGGCGGCGGGAGAACACGTGGAGCGCACACTGGCTGCACTGAAAGAGGAGTTTGAGAAGTTTACTTCACAGGATGCGACATTCATTTTTGTGACCAATGAGATTGGGTCTGGAGGAGTCAGTGACAATGAGATACAGCGTAAGTTTACGGATGTGGAAGGCTGGATGAATCAGTATGTGGCTTCAAAGGCGGATGAAGTGGTGATGATGGTTTGTGGAATTGCAGTGAAAATTAAATGACAGGGTTGCACAGATGCAGACCTGTTGAGAATAGTACAATGATATTTTATATATGATGAACTTTAATATACAACCTACAGATAAATCTTTTGCATCAAAGATGCAAGAGAAGATTGATAATTTGAATAAACCGAAAGGTTCGCTTGGCAGACTGGAGTCACTTGCTTTGCAGTTAGGACTGATACAGCATTCTCTGTCTCCTGAGCTTCACCATCCGTGTCATGTTCTGTTTGGTGCCGATCATGGTATTGAACGTGAGAATGTAAGTATTTCTCCACGCGAAATCACATGGCAGCAGATGTTGAACTTCGGACGCGGAGGTGCGGGTATAAACATGTTTTGCAGACAGCATGGGTTTAAACTTCGTGTGGTAGATGTGGGTGTTGACTATGACTTTGAAGGTGATGGAGGCAAACATATTATTAATCGGAAGATTGCAAGAGGTACACATAATTTCTTGCATGAGGCGGCAATGAGTGAGAGCGAGTTTGACAAGGCGATTGCTATAGGAGCGGAGATGGCAGAAGCATGTTATAACGAAGGTTGTAACGTCATCAGCTTTGGTGAGATGGGAATTGCCAATACTTCGCCTTCATCTGTATGGATGCATCTTTTCCTTGATATTCCGCTGGAACAGTGCGTAGGAGCCGGTGCGGGTCTTAATTCGGAAGGCAAGAAGCACAAGTTTCAGGTTATCAAGGAGGCGGTAGATAAATTCATGGCAGAGTCTGGAATCAAACCTCGGACATTCTCCGAGCATTCGGTAATGTCGGTGGATGAAGCGAAAACTATCATACGTTATTTCGGTGGTTTTGAAATGGTGGCAGCAATAGGCGGAATGTTGCGTGCCGCAGAGCTTGGTATGGTGGTGCTTGTAGATGGATTTATCATGACTGCTTGTATGCTTGCCGCTTCGCGCATATCTCCGGAAGTCATGGATTATGCCGTTTTCGGACATAAAGGAGATGAATCCGGACATAGTATGATGCTTGATGCGATGAATGCAGCTCCGTTGTTGTCGCTTGGGCTTCGTCTTGGAGAAGGCACCGGAGCTGTATGTGCATATCCTATATTGCAGTCGGCTGTCAATATGATGAATGAGATGGACAATTTCGCACATGCCGAAATCACCAAGTATTTCTGATTAATCCGCCTCAGTTCATAAAATTTATCACATAAATATAGTAACCTACCATGCAAAGCGTCAGAAGAACTCCTTCTGTTCGAGTAATTGTGTGGTAGGTTTTTCCGAATTTACAGCAGAGCCATAGGGATATGGAGGAAAAGAACAACACAATGAAGTCGAATGTGGTGATATTTCCGAGTGAAAGCGGATAGACGGTGGAAGATACCCCGAGAATAAAAAAGATGTTGAAAATATTGCTGCCAACGATATTTCCCATTGCCATATCCGTGTCTTTCTTACGAGCTGCCACAATGGAGGTGACAAGTTCCGGAGCTGACGTGCCTGCACCGACAATCGTCAGAGCTATTACAGATTGGCTCACACCAAGGACTGTTGCTATTCCTGACGCACCATCGACAAACCAGTTGCCTCCGAGAATTAATCCGGCAAGCCCTATAACAATGAGTATTATCGACTTCCACATTGGCATATCCTTTGCTGTCGTTTCCGCCGTTTCCTGTTGGATTTCTTCTGACTGTATTTTTTCTCTTTTCTGTATAGATGTATCTTTGACGTGGTTTTCAAGAGTCTGCTTGTTTTTCGCAATAGCGAATGTATATGCCATGAAAATAGCAAAAAAAGCAAGGAGCACAATTCCTTCAGAACGGTCTATGCAGTTCGTTTTGCCGTTGTCGAGAAGAAAATCGTTTGCCATTGCAAAAACAATGACTGAAGCCAATATACATAAAGGTATATCATAACGCAAATTGTTTTTGCTGACTTTAACGGGAGCTATTATTGCGGTTATTCCCATAATAGCGAACACGTTGAATATATTACTTCCGACCACATTTCCCAAAGCCATTTCTGTTCGTCCGGAGAGGGCGGACAATACGCTTATAATCATTTCCGGGGCAGAAGTTCCGAAAGCCACAATTGTCAGTCCTATGACGAGTGTAGATACGTTGAAACGTTTGGCAACCGCTGAGGCTCCGTCCGTAAGCCAGTCAGCACCTTTTAGGATTATGGCTAATCCTCCGGCAAAAAGCAGTATAGATAAAAGAAGGTCTGTCATCTTAGTTTGTTCTGGTACATTTGGAATGTGTATTCGTCAAAGCAGCAAAAGATGACCTTTTCTATTTTGGGATACAAGAAAAGTGAAGTGCGTACTTCGTGGATGGCAATCTCTGTGGCTTCTTCAAGAGGATAGCTATATACTCCCGTGCTTATAGCTGGAAAGGCAATGCTCTTAAACCCTTTCTTTGCTGCAATCTTCATGCTGTTACGGTAGCATCTGGCAAGAAGTTCCGCCTTGTTCTGCTGTGTACTGAAATAGATGGGTCCTACTGTATGAATAACATATTTTGCCGGAAGGTTATAACCTTTCGTCAGTTTGGCTTCTCCTGTCTCACAACCTCCGAGGGTGCGGCATTCTTCCAGAAGCTTCGGACCAGCAGCTCTATGGATTGCACCATCTACACCTCCGCCGCCTAACAATGATTTGTTTGCTGCGTTTACAATGGCATCAACTTTCAGGGTGGTGATGTCGCCAAGGAACATTTCTATAATCTGTGCCATATATACGAGATATTTAATTATATGAAAATTAGCGCAAAAGTAGCGAATAAGTCAGATATAGGCAAAATTTATTGATTGAACTCGTTGATGGAAATACTTTTTAGAGGTATATTCTTAGGATACATCAATTCTCATGATATTTATTGGATTGTGCTCGTCCAGAATAATACGGTGAGATTCTGCTATGTGCAGACCGAAGCGGGATGCAGCCTCCTCAAACAAACGCACACTGTTGTCACTCACTGCATTGATGACAATTCTTCCTTTTTCCATCACAGTGAGAATCTTCCCGACCATTTCAATAAGTTGTCCGCCGTGCCCTCCAATGAATACAGCATCGGGCTTGGGGAGTGATGAAATGTCAGCTGCAAGAAAGTCGCCTATATGAACATCAATGCCCGGAGCACCGAACCGCCGTGCATTTTCCGCAATAATCTCACGGCACTGCTCGCGTATCTCAAATCCGATTACTTCAAGTTCCGGAAACCTGAGTTTGGCTTCTATGGAGACAGAACCTGTGCAGAAACCTATATCCCAGAACACATGGCTTTCAGCCAAATTCAGAGCCATGAGTGTCACAAGGCGAATCGGTGCTTTGGTGATCATCTTGTTTCTTCCGTCGAGGAGAGTAAACAGATTCTCCGGAATACCAAAGAACCGTTGTCCGGCTGTGGTACGTCTGAGTATGATACAGTTTGGGGCGGCCGCCTCAAAATTCTTTCTGACCACTTCTGCCACAGGCATGGTGCTGATTCTTTCAAACTCTTCATTGCCGAGACATTCACCAATGGTCATCGTGTAGTTGTCATATCCGAAGTCCAACATCCGTTTGGCTATTTCGAGCGGTGTCTTGTGACGGTCTGTGAGAGAACCGATAAGATTGCATCCGCGAATCAGTGCCGCATCGAACTTCTGCCAAGACCTTCCGGTCAGCGATACCACTGTCATGTCATGGTAAGGCAGCAACATTTTATGCGCGAGAGTCTGCAAGGAATTGAACGATGGATATATTTTTATTTCCGCTTCCGGCACTTCTCGCTGTATCGTTACGGCAAACCCGTAGAACAAGGGGTCTCCGGAGGCAAAGACGATAATCTCATCGTAGCGTTCATATTGCATGAAAACGGCAGACAGCGGTACTGTGATGTCTATCCATTCGGAACCTTCCGGTAGCAGATGTCCCACAATTTCCCTGTGGCGTCTGCCTCCGCTGAAGACTGTGCCGCGCGCAATGCACTCAGACACTTCCGGCGGAAACCAGCATTCCCGATTATCAGACAGACCTATGATTATACATTTTTTCATAAACTCATCATCTTGTAGAACTCAATACTTTACAATTTTCAATCTTCGTTTTCCCTGACAGGCGATATATACTCCCGGACTTAGTGCAGAATTGCGAACTGCCTTCTCCGCTTCTTCCGTATGAGTACAAAGCAGAAGCGTACCGTTGAGCGCATATATTTTTACTTCTTCTTCACGTTCTTCCATTATATCCTCGATGGAAACCTCAGACGGATTGACTACAACCACCAGCTTGTCGGGCATACCTTCAAGCATCACAATGGAGTCGTTGAAAAGATTTAGGTCGTGAAAAATGCGTAATTTGTATTTGCCTCGTGCCACATTAAATGGAGTACGGCTGAAAGAACGTGTCGTGACTTCTCCCGGTTCGAGTGTCATGCCTTGCTGACTGAATACAATATAGTTGCCGGGAGTGTTTCCGTGTTCCAATGCCAGATAGACTCTGCCGAAAAATTCCTGTTCACCGTTGCGCAAAGTTAGAGAATATTCCGGATGAGAGGTGCGTATGAGTGTGTCCGGAAAGTCAATCTCCGTCAAAGTCAGGTGTGCTTCGGCTTTTTCGTCTTTGCAAAGTGTGATGCCTTCTGAAGAAATCCGGGCGAGAAGGTAGTTCGGAGTCCCCACAGTTGTGCGGGCTTCCTTCCATTCCGTGCCGTCTTGATATACAGGCATAATGCGGTAAGTGCCGTCAGTCACGTGTGTCGGAATATTGACAGAAAGAGTATCTGTGTAGGTGGTGTCTTCCGTTTCCTCAAGCAGAAACTCATGTTCGTAGTCTTTCAGGATTTCCAGAACATCATCCTTCTTCAACGCAATTCCGACTCTTTCCTTGTAGATATTCCATCCGATATTGGCAAGATTGGAGGTGACAATCCTGAATGCCGCATTCCTTGCCACCTTGGTGTCGAGTGCTTCGATGGCTGAGAATGCAAAGGAATATCGTTCCTGCGAAACCGTCTCCGAAGCCGGACGTATTCCGACACATACCACTTGTGTCAGGTTCAGTCCCTGTTCCGGATTGTTTCTGTCGAACCAGTCCGGCAAGTCCGGCGACATGACCCGCATGTCATAATATCCGTTGGCTTCACCTTCCCATCCCCAGTTGATATGAAAAAGTCCGTTCCGGTCATAGCCGTCGCAGACAAATGCGTGGGCTTCCGTGGCGGAATATCCCGAAATAAGTATCGGACGTCCCTCTGCCAATTCTGTTTTCAGCATATTTTCCCATTCGGAGTATGGGAAGAAGTCGCGGAAATAAATCTGCATTCCCCTGTCATACCCGAAATAGTTGGTCATGGCGATTGGCTGATATACAGGATACGCGCCGCTTGCGATGGGGGTGTAACGCATGTTTACGGCAATGCCGCAGTCGGACAGAAGCAATGCCACTGCATCGGCTTGCTCCTGACTGTAGCTTTCCGGAATGTAACTGTCGAGAATGTTTTTCCAGTCATATATATGCTCACCGAAATTAGCGGTCAGAATTTCTCCGCATCCACGGACATCAGTGTAGGTGTATGAACCGTTTCCGCATGTCGGATGTTCGTAATACTTCATCACTTCAGCCATCGCATGTGCCACACATCCTGTGAGACACTGCTTGGAGTCCGTCACGGGAGTCATGTTCCAGAATGGTGCGCTTTGATGCCATGTGTCGTGCAGCAGAGGAGGCACGGCATCCGGAAGTTCCGCTTTGCGCCATGTCGGAGAATTGTCGCTTGTGGCATTTCTCTCGTATGAACTCAGCAAAGCTTTGAACGACGCATTGCTTTGGGCACAGCTGAACAGTCCGCTGTCGGAATATCCCAGTACCACAGATGTACGTTCTTCAGATGTGGCTATCACGAAACACCCTTCTTCTGGTGCGTCATATACACAGATGTTGCCTTCCGAAGAGCTATAAACCTTTTCAAGTTCAATTGTGCTTCCGGAGCGTGAGTGGATTCCGGTCTCTTTGTTTTGCGAGATAAGGAAGTCCGTGACGCGCTTTCTCACTTCCTGTTCGGACAACCTTTGCGCATATCCCGGCAAGGTTCCCAATAAAAAGAATGATAAAATAAAACGGTACATCTGTAGATTGGTCAGAAGTTAAAACATGGATTGAAATATTCTTGCAGCTTGTCACCAACTTCTCACACATCCCTGCCTGGTCTGAGCTGCTCGGCATCGTCATACGTGAGTATGGAATTGACAAGTGTGGCAGCCAGATTGCTTCCTCCCTTTCTTCCTTCTATGAGGATTTTTGGGATGGAACGGAACGGCTTGGCGGCATGTTTGGATTCTTCGACATGTACAAACCCCACCGGAGCACCTATGATGCCGGCAGGCGAAGCCTTTCCCTTGCGTATCAAATCGCACAATTCAAGCAAGGCTGTCGGAGCATTGCCAAAGACATAGAGCGCATCCGGGTGTTCCTGTGCCGCCAGACGCATTCCGGCTTGTGCACGAGTGATGTTCAGCTCTTTTGCCATTTCCGCCCCACGAGGGTCGTTGATGTAGCATTTCACTTCTATGCCGAGCCTTTGCAGTGCCCCCTTGCGTATTCCGGAAGCCGCCATTGTCACATCGGTAACTATTGTCTTCAGTTCACCACTGTTCACCTTTTCATATAAGGAAGCCACAGCACCATCGTCCATCCATAGCAGACGTTCCATGTCGAAATCAGCCGTGGTATGAATGGCATGGAGCATTGCCCATTTCTTGTCCAAAGGAATATCCTTGTTCCGGAGTTCTCCTTCTATTGTCCGGAAAGATTTTATCATGATGTTCTGTCCTATATTGGCAGATTCGTCCGACAGGTCTTCCCTGTAATATCCGCGCGGAGTAATCATCACATCCCGGAAACCGTCAGCCGTACTTGCCATATAGGTCTGCGAATTGCCGATGATGACCACGGTGAACATGTCAATGTCTTCCGGGTCAAACTGTTCCAGTGTGGTGATGACAACCGTCTGTCCCTCTCTGCCGGCATTCCGTACATAGCCGACAGG
Organism: Bacteroidaceae bacterium; assembly: GCA_017621515.1. Lineage (GTDB taxonomy): Bacteria > Bacteroidota > Bacteroidia > Bacteroidales > Bacteroidaceae > RGIG8745. The sequence goes on along the minus strand of JAGASY010000004.1, from coordinate 54,968 downwards.
TGTCTCGGCTTTCCGTTCCTGCATGAATATCTCTTTCAGACGATAAATCTGCCAGTACCTGCCGTGGCTCTTCGGGTTATAGACCGCGGTGACGAAATCGCCTGTTGCCGCCGCTCTGATTCTTTTCTCTATCATTGCCCACGGTGTCATGAGGTCTGACATGGAAATGATGCACAGGTCATGTCCCGTAGGAGCACCGAGCAAAGAGGCTGCTTTCTGGAAAGCACTGATTCCGGGGAGAATCTCGATTTCTATTTGCTCATCGCCGTTCTTCACAGACATTTCGTGTACCAACGGAGCCATGCCGTATATGCCGGCATCCCCTGAAGAGATAACACATACGGTGTGTCCCTCTCGTGCCATGTTGAAAGCCTCTTCCGCACGTTGTCTTTCCTGCCGCATCCCACTGTCGATACATACGGCATCTTTTTTCAGAGCATGTTCTATAAAACGGAAATAGTACTTATAGCCTATCACGATGTCGCTTTCAGACACAGCTTTAAGTACAGCCGGTGTGATGTCGTCTGCATTTCCCGGCCCTATTCCCGCTACTATTATTTTTCCTTTTGCCATAAATCTGTACATGAATTTGAGTAAAATAGCGGTGTCCGCACTCCTTTGAATCAATAAAGGCTTTATGACGGCTACGCACTATTTATGCAAAAATACAGAAAATATCAGACTAATTCAGATGTTGTTCGGATTTTCTCTGCTGTGCTTGGTGAATTTATGTTTGGGGCTTGATGGATTTCTTTTGTTTATATGGATATATTTATTGATTTATTCTCGTTTTTTTGTTTAAAATGGAAGTTTGTAATATGTTTATTTAAAACAAAAAGAGTTTGTAAATACATTCATCTGAACAAAATAGAAACCTCGCGTAAAACGACAAAAAAACACGCTAAAATCAACTTTTTCAATTTGACAAAATGATATTTTCGCCCAAAATGAAAATTTAACACTTGGGACGATTTTTTTGCAGACTCGAAAAGACAAAAATTTTATATCGAAAATAAAGTGTTGATAGTCAGTAAGATACGAAATTTTTCAAAATTCTCAAAAAAACTCACTGGACGCAATTTTTTGAGAATTTTGAATATTCTGATAATTTGTTGATTATTAATGTATTACAGCTAAATCATCTGTTCCTGTTCCCAAACATCACTCGAAAAGCATTCATTTTTCGGTTTCTGTTCAGACACTCTTCCAAAGAGGAAAATTATGCACTTCTTGGCATTTCTTCTCTAAAAGCCCCGTTTGAATTTCCCAACCAAGAGTTTTTTTAATTTCAGCGCACTGAAAATTTTTTCACAGCGCACTGGAAATAAAAAAGCACTGCGCTGTGCTTTTAACCACAGTGCGCTGGAAATTTGAAAACTGTGCGCTGAAATTTTGAGAACTTAGTACTTTGGATATGACGAATGCGAATAAACGGCTTCAAAACAAAACACGATTTCTCAATTTTCAGAGCTTTCAGTAAATGTGCGTAGAATCCTCGTTTTTTGAGAAAAGTTCGGTGCGCTTCATTTTGAAGCGTTCCAGAGGACTTAGAATTTTAACATTTGGCAAAATCAAAAAGATAATAATATCGTGTAAAAAATAGCAGTATGAAATTAAAATTGCTAATTTTGTTGCTGTTTTGTCAAAATGAGAACCCCTGCAAAAAAACGTATTCAAAAAATTTTTTATGGGGCTTTGAAATCGGATTTCGGAAGTAGGTAAATCGCAGTATATAAATCATTGCAATATTCCAAAATACGGGTTTGACTAAGTGTTATGTACGTGTTGTACGTATATATTAAAAGACAGGGCGGAAAAGAGCCTGAAAACAGGTGTTTCCCGCTGTTTTGACCTCACGCAGGGCAATGAAATAAACAATGAATATGATGAATGTACGATTTTTAGCCGTTGCCCTGTTGACAATGACAGGCATGACGAACATTGAAGTTCAAGCTACAGTTAAACAAAAACGAGTGGAACCGGAGTGTAAATTACCCTTTGGCGATATTTTGACCGATGAGACTGATTGCGGTCAATTAGCTGTCTGCCACAATGCAGAGAGCGGTGTAAAGACTATCTTGTCAGCTGCTGACGAGGATGAAGAGAAACCGCAGATGGATGGTTATGTGATGGTCTATCACAAGGACGCGGATCACGGTTTACATATAGCATATAGTTGGGACGGCTATACTTGGACGGCACTGAACGATGACAAACCAATCATGGCTGGTGACACTATTGCCGTACAGAAAGGTATTCGCGACCCTTATATTTTCCGTAACCCGAAAGACGGGGCTTTTCTTGCTGCCATGACAGATTTGCATGTATTTGGCAAGCGCGATGGTATTCGCACAACAGAGTGGGAGCGCGATTTTAGTAAATATGACTGGGGCAACAACCGTGGTCTGGTGTTGTTGCGTAGTACCGATCTCATCCATTGGCAGAGAACGAATCTTGATTTTTCGGCCTTGACTGTTCCGACAGGCGAGTTTGATGCTGAAGGGCAACCGATTAGTTGGAGCGATGTGGGGTGCGTTTGGGCACCTGAAATGATTTATGACGAACAGAAAGGGCAGGTCTTGCTGCATTTCACCACTCGTTTCTTCCGGGGACGCAACCATATCCGTTATGTATATATGAATGACGATTTCACGGCTATGACCTCCGAACCCGCTTTCTTGTTTAGTGCTCCGAAAGACGAAAAAGGTGTTCCGACAAAACACATGATTGATTCTGACATTACGAAGATTGGTGACACTTATCATCTTTTCACTACTGAACATGGTCATCCTCGTCATTCGACGAGCAAGAATCTGACAGGACCATACACCATAGACTACTCTTTCGATGATGGTGTTCCGCAGGTTCATGAGGCACCGATGCTTTGGAAACTCATTGGTCAGCAAAAATGGATTCTTATGCAAGACCGTTATTCGATGGAACCGCATAACTTTTATTTTGTCGAAACTACCGATTTGAAAACATTCACCCCCTTGGGATATTTTGACGATGGGGTAAGCCCTATGCGCCGTACTAATTTTTCTGAACAGAAGCATGGTGCTGTTGTGCAGGTGACAAAGCTTGAATTGGAACGATTGATTAAATATTGGGATGAAAAGTGAGAAACTTTTGATAGCTTCTCCTCCTTGTTTGTGTAAATAAATTTTTTCTGTCATAAGTGGGTGTATTCAACAGATTCCTCCATCGTTTTTGCACCGTTCCTTCCGTGGTGAGTTCTTCAATTGTAGTGATACAGGATTGATAAAGGTGTTTGTGACGGAGGAATTTGTTGAGTACATCCACATAAAATGATGAGTAACCTATATCTAATATGATTTTCATTGTGTGCAAAGAACGTACTCAAAAAAATATGGGATTTTGAAGCAGGGGGTAAAAGTATGCCTAAAGCAATATACAAACCATCACAATTTCAAAAAAATATGTAGGGTGATTAAGTGTTGTGTATAGGTTGTACGTATATATTAACAGACAGGGAGGAAAAAAGCTGAAATGGTAGTGTATCCTGTTGTCTTGACCTCACATAGAGAAATAAAATAAATAATAAATAATATGAAAAGTAAATTTGATTTTTTATTAGTAGCTATTGTCGGACTTGCTTCTATGTTCGCGTCCGTACAAATGTCTTATGCACAAAACAGTAGAGTAGATGTTTATCCGGCTCCGAAAGAAGCGGAACTGAATGCCGATTTCGGCATAAGAGTTCGTGTAGATGGAGGCGAATGGAAGAATGTGGATGCTTATAAGGTATATGTGGATAAGGTCGTTTCAGGTAAGCATGTGACAGAATCTTCCTCAATGGCATATTTTGATTTTGAAGGTGAAGTGGAAGTGGAAGTTACTCACAATCGCGGTAAAATAGACTCTGCACGTGTGCGTCCTCTGTCATACGGCATTCCTTTTGATGTGAACGGCAATACCCTTGTCTTCAAACTGAAGGAAGCTGCCAATCTGTCGGTGGAGGTGAATGGTGACATATTCCATAATCTTCAGCTGTTTGCCAATCCTATCGATGTGAATAAGCCAAAGAAGATAAAAGGCAACAAGAATCTGATATATTTTGCTCCGGGATTCTATGATTTAGGTGACGAACCTCTGCTTGTTCCGTCCGGAAAGACGCTTTATGTAGCAGGAGGTGCGGTCATAAAAGGTTGTGTGAGAGTGGAGAATGCACACGATGTGAAGATTCAGGGACGCGGAATGGTCTATCCGCATCGTAAGGAAGGTATCTATATCTCCAACTCGAAGCGTGTCAGTGTCGAAGGTCTTATGACCACACAGTGTCCGACAGGTGGTTCCGATAGTGTGAAGATTGAGAATGTGAAGGTTATCAGCTATTACGGATGGGGAGACGGACTGAATGTCTTCGCTTCCAATAATGTAAGTTTCGACCGCGTGTTCGCCCGCTCGTCCGACGACTGTTCGACAGTTTATGCTACACGCAAAGGATTTAGCGGAGGATGTAAGAACATCAAGATGACAAACTCTGTGCTTTGGGCGGATGTGGCACACCCTATATTCATCGGTCTGCATGGCGACATCGTAAATTGTGACGTCATAGAAGATGTGGTTTATGAAAATATCGACATACTCGATCAGGCAGAGTTTCAGGTGGATTATCAGGGCTGTATGGCAATCTGTGCCGGCGACAACAACCTTGTGCGCAATGTGCGCTTCGAGAATATCCGTGTGGAAGAAATGCGCAAGGGAATGCTCTTCAATCTCCGTGTGTGCTTCAATAAGAAATATTGTGCGGCTCCGGGACGTGGCATAGAGAATGTGCTCTTCAAGAATGTGTCGTATAACGGAACGAATGCGGATTATTCGATTATGACTGGATATAATCAGGAGAGACAGATAAAGGACATTACTTTTGAGAATCTGAAGATTAACGGTGAGCATATCCATGACAAGATGCCGGGAAAACCGGGATGGTATAAGACTTCTGATATGTGCCGCATGTTTATCGGTGAGCACGTAGAAAATGTGGTGTTCAAATAAAAATTCTGTTTTGCTTATGTGCAGGTTGTCCGTGCTTTCTTTTCTTTTTGTTACTTTTGCGACTGTGCAGGCTGAGGATGGAAAAAGCTTGCAGCTGTCGTCGCCCGACGGATGTCAGACTGTGGAATTTTTTCAGACACAGAAGGCGGAAGGGGCGCATGAAGTCTGCTACCGTGTCCGTTTCAAAGAAAAGGACGTGCTGGGCAGTTCGCGTGCAGGACTGGATCTGGACAACCGGGTGTGGGAAAAGGCACTCGGAGTACGCAATCTGGTACAGCCGGAATGTTGGATGGACAATCTGACTGTGGATTCGGTCAGTTACAGTTCGCACGATGTATTGTGGCATCCGCTCTACGGCGAGCGTTCTTCCGTGAGGGACTGCTATCATGGAGGAGTACTCTATATGTCGAAGAAGGACGGCTCCGGCTACAGGATGAATATTGAAGTCCGCGCATATAATGAAGGTATTGCTTTCCGCTGTTTCTTTCCTGAACACCCGAAAGCCATATTCCATAAGGTGGTGGCTGATTTGACTGAGTATGCTTTCCCAGAAGGAACAAAGGCATGGTGTGAGGAATGGGCACAAGCTACATTCGAACACAAGGATGTGAGTGAGATTGAACTGCCGGTGGAGCGTGCGCTGACTCTTGAATTGCCGAATGGAGTGTGGACTGCCATTACAGATGCGGATGTAGATGACTGGTGTCTTACCCGCTTCCGTTCTTCGAAGGCGAGAAGAAGCACACTGGAGAGTGTGATGTACAGTCCTGTGGATATTGTCACTTATTATGCAACTCCTTGGAAGGTGATTATGTCGGCAGACAAACCCGGGCAGTTGTTGGAGAACAACGATATCGTGCTGAACCTGAATCCGCCGTGTGAGATACCTGACGCGGATTCATGGGTGAAGCCGGGAAAGATTATGCGTGCCACCAAAATATCTACGGAGTCCGGAATGAAAGTGATTGACTTCTGTGCCGAGCATAAGATACCTTATATGCTTTTCGACTGGCAATGGTATATGCCATGTACGAGTCATGACGGTGATGCTACAAAAGTCGTTGCCGCTGTCGATATGCCGAAAGTCATTGCATACGGCAAGGAGCGCGGAGTGGGAGTGTGGCTGTATGTCAATCAGCATGCACTGATGAAACAGGCACGCACATTGTTCCCGGTACTTCGCGAATGGGGTGTTGTCGGGGTCAAGTCGGGCTTTGTACAATATGCCAGTCACCGTTGGGCTACATGGCTGCATGATCTTGTGCGTCTGGCGGCAGACAACCATCTGATGATGAACATACACGATGAGTTTCGTCCGTCGGGTTTCAGTCGCACTTATCCTAATCTGCTGACGCAGGAAGGAATATGCGGCAATGAGGAATGGCCCGATGCCACTCATAATGTGACTCTTCCTTTTACGCGGATGATAAACGGGGCTGCCGATTATACGATATGTTATTACGACAAGCGTCTGAAGAACACTCATGCGCATCAGCTTGCGGCTTCACTTGTTTTCTATAGTCCTCTGCTCACAGTGCTGTGGTACGACACTCCGGAGCGTTTCGGTGGAGAACAGGAGATAGAATGGTTTGAGAATCTGCCTACCGTCTTTGATGATACTCGTGTGTTGGATGGCTATCCGGGACGCAACATCACCATGATGCGCAGGAATGGAGAGGATTATTATGTAGGACTGATGACGAACAATGAGCCTTCTTTACAGGATGTGAAATTGGATTTTCTTGATGCACGGCGCGATTATCTGGCGCAAATCTATATTGATGGGGGTGACGAGGTGAAAACGGCAACCGGTGTCAGGTCAATGTATTTGTTGGTTAATAGCAGACAGACGCTCAAGTTTGCGCTCAAAGGAAGAGGAGGGGCTGCTGTAAGAATGATTCCTTTGGACAACAAGAAAGATATAAAGAAATACAAACGATATGATGGAAAAAGAATATAAGTTGAAATCAATATTTTTGGCATCGTTCATGGCCTGTTGCGGTGTTCCTGTTGCGGCTCAGCATAATTATGTGTCTGAGGTGTGGGTGGCGGACAAGGGCAACGGCACGTATGTGAACCCTATAATCAATGCCGACTATTCCGACCCGGATGTGTGTGCTGTCGGGGATGATTTCTACATGACTGCATCGAGTTTCAATTGTACTCCCGGTTTGCCTATCCTGCATTCCAAGGATTTGGTGAACTGGCAGATTGTGAACTATGCGCTTAAAGAAATTGAACCTGTTGAGTTTTTTGACAAGCCGCAGCACGGAAAAGGGGTGTGGGCACCGTCAATAAGATACCACGAAGGAGAATACTTCATCTATTGGGGCGACCCTGACTGGGGAGTATTTATGGTGAAGACCCGGAATCCGTTGGGAGAATGGGAGAAACCAGTCCTTGTCATGCCCGGCAAAGGTATTATTGATACTACTCCGCTGTGGGATGATGACGGTAGAGTATATCTTGTGAATGCTTGGGCGGCGAGTCGTTCCGGTTTTAATTCTGTGATTACCGTGCGTGAACTGAGTAGTGACGGTAAGCATGTGATAGGTGATCCTGTGATGGTATATGACGGACAGCCTGAAGGTAATCATACCATTGAAGGCCCTAAGTTCTATAAGCGTAACGGATACTATTATATTCTTGCTCCGGCAGGCGGGGTGGAGAAGGGTTGGCAGGTGGCTTTGCGCTCGAAGAATGTTTATGGCCCGTATGAATGCAAGACTGTGATGGCACAGGGTAAGACGAACATAAACGGCCCTCATCAGGGAGGTTGGGTTGATACGAACACGGGAGAGTCGTGGTTCATCAACTTTCAGGATAAGGAAATGTATGGTCGTGTCGTCCATCTTAACCCTATGAAATGGGTGAACGATTGGCCTGTTATCGGTGTGGATGAGGACGGTGACGGCTGTGGTGAGCCTGTAAGTAAATACAGGAAGCCCGATGTGGGCAGGACATATCCGGTACAGACTCCAGTGGAAAGTGATGATTTCGACTCGCCTGTTCTTGGCAAGCAGTGGGAATGGCATGCGAATTATAAGGACGCTTTCGGCTTCGTCTCTTCATTAGGGTATGTACGTCTCTATGGGCATGTACTTTCGCAGGACTTCGTGAACTTCTGGGAAGTACCGAACTTGTTGCTTCAGAAGTTTCCGGCAGAAGAGTTTTCTGCTACAGCCAAGCTGAATGTGGTTGCCAAGAGCGATGGTCAGCAGTCCGGAATTATTGTAATGGGTTGGGACTATTGCCGCATCGCGTTGGAAAAACAAGGTGAAGGCTTTGTGTTGAAACAGATTGTCTGTAAAGATGCAGAACAGAAAAATCCGGAAAAGGAGACTGTCATTGCGGAGATTCCTTGTTCGCGAAAGATTGATGCAGGAGCAAAACCTAATTATGAGTGCGGCATTTATCTGCGTGTGAAGGTGGGACGTAACGGGCAGTGTACATTCTTCTATAGTCTGGACGGAAAGAAGTTTTTGTCTGCCGGCAATGTTTTCAAGGCGCGTCAAGGAAAGTGGATTGGTGCGAAATTCGGCTTTTTCAGCTGTGCACCGTTTGGTTCCGACAGAGGTTGGATGGATGCAGACTGGATAAAAGTGAAGCGATAAGAAAGGAATATTTAATTGATGATAAAAATATTTTTATGAAGAATAATAGTATATTGAAGGTTTTGCCGGTGCTTTTCGGCTTCTTCGTAATGGGATTTTGTGACATAGTTGGAATTTCTTCAGACTATGCAAAACAGGCTTTCGGGTGGTCTGACACGATGGCGGGCTTTGTTCCTTCTATGGTGTTCGTATGGTTTTTGTTTCTCGGCATACCGACCGGAATCATGATGAACCGCTTTGGACGCAAGAATGCCGTGCTTTTTAGTTTTGCTGTGACAATTGTCGGCATGATGCTTCCGCTCATTTCTTATAATAGTGTGACATGTATGCTTGCATATTCCATGCTTGGCATTGGTAATGCGATACTTCAGGTTTCGCTCAATCCGTTGCTTAACAATGTGGTGACAAATGAGAAGCTGCTCACTTCAAGCCTTACTGCCGGACAGATTGTGAAGGCGATTTCTTCGCTTGTAGGGCCGTGGATTGTGGTCTTTGCCGTTACATATTTCGGAAATGGCGACAATGGCATGTGGTATTATTGCTTTCCTGTACTTGGAGGCATCACGTTGCTTTCCGGACTGTGGCTCATGCTAACTCCTATTAAGCGTGAGCAGTCGGCTGCCACTACTGACGGACAGTTGAAAGGTACGTTGTCCTTGTTGACAGACAGTACGATACTCCGTCTTTTCTTCGGTATATTTTTTGTGGTCGGCATAGATGTTGCCACGAATTTTATCAGTTCAAAGCTGATGATAGAACGCTTTGGGTGGACTGTGGATGAGGCTGGAATGGCTCCGCAGATATATTTTCTGTGCCGTACAGCGGGAGCTTTTATTGGAATGTTTGCGATGACGAAGATTGCGGAAATGAAATATTTCAGGATAAATATTGTTTTGTGTATCGCAGTGATATTCGTGCTGGCTTTTTCTTCTGACGTGACAGTCAATCTTGTATGTGTAGGAGCGATAGGTTTTCTTTGCTCATGTATTTTCCCAATCATATATTCGATGGCATTACAGAGTGCGCCCGATAAGGCAAATTACATATCCGGACTCATGATAACAGCGGTTGCCGGAGGAGGTGCCGCTACTCCGCTTATCGGTTGGGCACGCGACGCTTCCGGAGGTATTACTGCCGGAGTTTTTGTTTTGCTCGTATGTGCACTTTATCTGACATATTGTGCTTTTGGGGTTAAGATTGTACAAAAATAAGAGAAACTAAAGATTGATACATCTATATGAATATGAAATCTATATTTGCAGCAGCATTGTCTTTCTCATTGCTGGCTGCATGTTCACCAGAGAGCAAGCCCGTTTTTGACGTAGATACGCAATTGAACTATTGTGATGCGCAGATTCATCGTACTTTGAATGAGCTGAGAAATCAGGACGGAGTAATTGATTATACTATGGTGCCAAGAAATATTCCTGACAGTCTTGACACTTGGCATTGCCGCAAGACTACGAAAGATGAATGGTGCAATGGTTTCTGGCCCGGTATTCTATGGTATGCTTATGAATATACGGGGAATGATTCTATAAAGCATGAGGCTGAAAAATTCACGGAGCCACTGAAGTTTCTTTCGGAGACTCCGGCATACGATCACGACCTTGGTTTCCTTGTGTTTTGCAGCTATGGCAATGCGTACAGACTGACGAAGAACCCTGAATATAAAAAGGTGATTCTGGACACGGCAGACTCCCTTGCCACTTTGTTCAATCCGAATGTCGGTACCATCCTTTCATGGCCGCGCAATGTGGAAATGTATGGCGGGCATAATACAATAATGGACAACATGATAAATCTGGAAATGTTGTTCTGGGCTTCAAAGAACGGCGGCGACAAGAAACTTTATGATATTGCTGTCAGCCATGCGGAAAAGACGATGAAATATCACTTCCGTGAGGATGCCACTTCCTACCATGTAGCTGTTTATGATACTATCTCAGGCGATTTCCTCTATGGATGCACCCATCAGGGATATGCCGACAGCAGTATGTGGGCGCGTGGACAGGCATGGGCTATTTACGGATACACGGTTGTGTATAGAGAAACAAGAGATAAGCGTTTCCTTGATTTTGCACAAAAGGTTACGGATGTATATTTGAGCCGTTTGCCTGAAGATTATGTGCCTTATTGGGATTTTGACGATCCGTCCATTCCGAATGCTCCGCGCGATGCCTCTGCTGCATGTGTGGTGGCTTCTGCACTGCTTGAACTTTCGTCATACGTGACTGATGACAAGGCGGAGGAATATAAGAATGCGGCTGTCAAGATGCTTGAAAGTTTGAGCTCGGATGCTTATCAGAGTAGGGATGCCAAACCTTCATTCCTGTTACATTCTGTGGGGCATAAACCTGCCGGTTCTGAGATTGACGCATCCATTATTTATGCCGACTATTATTATATTGAGGCTTTGTTGAGACTGAAGAAAACTTTATGAGAATAATAAAATGAAGAAATGCGTTCCGGGTGGTTCTTGAATCTCCGGGACGCATTTCTTTTGAACAGTGAGGTTGCAAGAAATGACCGGTCTGATTATTCGGACACGTCCTTCTTGCAACCTCATTATGGTTAATAATGGCTGATTTTGTTGTTATAGATAATGTTTGAATTTCAATCCGAAGCCTCCATATCTGTAGATTGCCTCTACAAGCGTTCCGTCGTGTTTGCGTTCTATTGTGTGTATATGCAGCAAATCGGAATTAAGGCTGTCTTCCGGAGCGGGCGGCTCAATACGGAAATCTTCCAGCGGATAGCCGACTCTCGAACCCAACCATAGCGGACGGATAAGTTTGCCATGATAGAGTTTGAACAGAAACAGCCGCTTGGCGGAATCCTTGAAGTATCTTGTCGGTTTGATGACACCGACAGCTATTTCTGGTGTTCTGTCGCCTGTCAGATTTCCACAGCAGAAACGATATACAGGATAGGGGAGTTCCCATGAAGACAGTTCTTTGCCCTCCGTTTCATGGTGTAACACATACAGACTGTCAGTGATACGTTCTATCCATATCCGATAAGTATGGCTGTTGGCGGTATATACATATTCAGTTTCTGTATCTGTCGGTGAGAGGGCCGCCTTGCCGTTGTTTTGCATATAGATAGTCGGCAGCATGAATGTAAGGACTAAAAGCAGAAATGTCTTCATGGAAATGCAAACTTAGTTCTTGAGATAGTAGTCTATTGTGGTGACAACACGTACATTCTTAATCCACGGTGTGTTTTCATCGCGGTCTTCAATGGAGAACTGTCCTTGATGTGCAGTCACTATCTTACCCAATTTGCTGTCCGAATCTTTGGCGAACTTTTCAGCCGTATTGCGAGCGTTTTTCGTTGCTTCCTCAATCATCTGCGGCTTTATGGAGTTAAGACCGGTAAATTCATAATTTACGCTGTATCCGCCGTACATATTGGAAACAAGTGCTATACCTTGTTTCATAAGCACGGTCTGTTCTTTGATAAGCTTGCGCACGAGATCGACATTCTTCGATGTGACGGTAATGACACATGTGGCCTTGTAGCGGTACATGACAGCTTCGTTGGTGTAAGTTTCAGCTTGCTGGTCGTAGAGCTGTGGAGGAGCCACAATGATTTCTTCGTCCTTAATGCCCCTGCTCTTTAAGAAAGAGATAATGGCATTGTTGTCCTTCTCTATGAGATTGTACATCTCCACAGGGTCGTTGCCCACTTTCTTATATACAAGCGGCCATCTCACTTTGTCCGCTTTCACTTCCATTTCCGATAATCCTTTGGCACTGACAATACGTTCCTTGTCTTTGAAGTCGTTGATACCACAGTTAATCATGTAACCTAAAAGGTAAAGTCCGAGTGCGACAATAGCCGCTTCAATTTTCCATCCTTTCATAAATAATCGTTTTTTAGAATTCGCTTGTAAATATAGACAATACAATAGATAAAACTCTTATCTTTATGACATAAAGTCATTGATTGGCAAAATAATTTTGTATTTTTGCATTCTCTTAAGACAATAAAGTGAATTAGTTTGTTTTAAAAACAAGATAAAAACGACAAAATATAAACAAAAATGGAAACTGTAGTAAGTGGAATACGTCCAACGGGTAATTTGCATCTTGGAAATTATTATGGAGCTGTGAAAAGTTTTGTCAAGATGCAGAGTGAGTACAACTGTCTGTATTTTATTGCGGATTGGCATTCTCTGACCACTCATCCCAAACCTGAAAATATACAAAGTAGTGCACGTACAATTCTCGCTGAATATCTTGCCTGCGGCATTGACCCGGAAAAGGCGACCATATATATACAGAGCGATGTGCCGGAGACCATAGAACTGTATCTGTACCTCAACATGAACACTTATATAGGAGAGTTGAGCCGCGTGACGACATTCAAGGAAAAGGCACGTAAGCAGCCTGACAATGTGAATGCCGGCTTGTTCACATATCCTACACTCATGGCAGCTGACATTCTTCAGCACCGTGCAGTGAAAGTGCCGGTGGGCAAAGATCAGGAGCAGAACATGGAGATGGCGCGTAAGTGTGCCCGAAGATTCAATAATATTTATCAGACAGAGTTCTTCCCTGAACCGCAGAATTTCTATCTTAGTGACCATGCGGTGAAAGTTCCCGGACTTGATGGCAGCGGAAAGATGGGTAAGAGTGAGGGAAACTGCATCTATCTTTGCGATGATGAGAAGACTTTGAAGAAGAAAGTGATGCGTGCTGTGACAGACAACGGTCCGCAGTCGCCTAACAGCGAGAAGCCTGAGGTGATACAGAATCTCTTCACGCTGATGGAAATTGCTTCCGAGAAGGGGACATACGACTATTTTGATTCAAAATGGAATGACTGCACTCTTCGTTACGGCGACATGAAAAAGCAGCTTGCTGAGGATATCGCAAAGACTCTTGCTCCTATCCGCGAGAGAATTATTGAATACTCTTCGAACACAGAGCTTCTTGACAAGATTGCAAAACTTGGTGCGGAGAAGGCGCGTGAGAGTGCTGCGGCTACTCTAAGAGAAGTGCGTAAGATTATAGGCTTTAAGGTTTATTGATGAAGGATTGCCGAACTTAAACTTGTTTTTGGCGGATATTTTTTCAAGGCATATACATGCAGAGCAAGATGATGACTGCATGTATATGCCCTTTTTTATCAGGAGTTTCTTCTTCTGAACTGCACATCGCTTTATATATACACGTTTGCGGCAAGTGCGATGCTGACATTGTTTTCTGTGGAAACAAACGAAATCTTGTCTTCACTTGCAAGCCATCCGACAGCCAGATTGAAGTCAAGCTCCGACAGTCCGGTGGCTTCTCTCAGTTGTGCAAAAGTCCACAGGCAGTTATCGCATAGATGATGCCATATAAACTCTGCATTCTCTTTTATTCGTGATCTTTTTAGTTGTTCCATAAGCTTGTTGATTGGGATTATTGTTTATATATATCTTTACTTTTTCTTCTTGTTTACTTATATTCCCACAACATCCGCGTTTCTCTTTTGTTCTGTCATTTGTGATTTTTATCTACTTTTTCCGATTAATTAGGGCAAAAGACCTATCTTTGCGCAGCAAATAGATAGGACAAAATGTTTTCAGATGTTGAGAATCCGTAATCTTTCACTTAGCTATGGCGCGCAGAATGTGTTTCGCGATGTGACGTTTGACGTGCATCGTGGAGAGATTGTGTGCGTATGCGGAGAGTCGGGATGCGGTAAATCCTCCATGTTGAAGTCTGTCCTTGGATTTGTGGATGCGGAAGGCGATATTCAAGTTGACGGCATCAGACTTGCGGAAACCACAGTAGATGAGGTGAGACGGTGCATTGCATACATCCCGCAAGAACTGTCGTTGCCATACGAGACTGTGGAGGAAATGGTGCGTTCTCCTTTTGCTCTTCATACGAACCGCCATATCGTCTTCTCGGAAGAGAAACTGATGTCTGACTGGAGAATGCTCGGACTGTCCGGAGATTTGATGTCGAAACGGGCAACGGAAATATCCGGAGGACAGCGGCAACGCATCATGCTTTCCGTGGCAGGACTTTTGGGAAAGCGTCTTCTGCTTGCCGATGAGCCTACTTCGGCTCTCGATGAAGATTCCACGCTGCTTGTTCTCGACTATTTCAAGATGTTGGCGAAAGAACGAGGCATTGCCGTACTTCTTGTGAGTCATTCGCCGATAATAATGGCAGGATGTACGTCCTGTCTGCATTTGTAAATTTATAGAGGCTGTATAAATGATTGAAGATATAACTTTTGTCGGACTTGGAATAGGGCTGTTGCTAATGATTGTGCCTTTCTTTTTTCTGTCCAAATACAGAACAGGACTTCTTCGTCCGGCAATGGGAGGCACAGCCCGCATGATTGTCCAACTGTATCTTATCGGACTTTATTTGCAATATTTGTTTGAATATAATCTTTGGTATGTCAATCTCGCATGGGGATTGATAATGGTTCTTGTGGCAACAGGGACGGCACTTCAGCGTACAAAGCTTAAGCCTACAGTATTGGCTGTACCGATGTTTGTAGGTTTTCTTTCCACGGCAATTATCGTAAGCATTTATTTTCTGGGACTTGTCCTCGGGCTTTACAGCGTGGATGGTGCGGGATTGACTCTCACCACGCTTTTTACCGCACAATATTTCATACCTGTATTCGGACTTCTGCTTGGCAATATGCTTGGGGTGAACGTGGTAGCTCTGAACACCTATTATGAAGGAATCAAGCGTGAGCAGCAGACCTATTATTACATGCTTGGCAACGGCGCCACCCGTTGGGAGGCTACAGCCCCTTTTTTGCGTGCTGCCATCATAAAGGCATTCAACCCCTGCATTGCCAATATGGCGGTGATGGGGCTTGTGGCTATGCCCGGAACTATGATTGGGCAAATTCTGGGAGGCAGTAACCCTGCACTGGCTATAAAATATCAGATGATGATTGTGGTAATAACTTTCGTCGCATCTATGATGTCGCTGATGATTACAGTCGGACTTGCTTCAAGAAAGAGCTTTGACAAAATGGGGCGGTTGAAGGATGTTTTTGAAGATTAATTCCGACTGAAACCTGTATATTGGTTATTCATGGAAATCTGACACTTTGATTTTCGGCTTCGGCCGAAAATTAACATTTGAAACACTTGTTTACATTTTGGAAAAATGTGCTAATTTTGTCAATATGTTGTAAATCAGCTGGATAGCACTTGATAAAAAGGCATCAGTTTTACCTTAAAAACTCGCACCTCTGACTAAAATACTAAACAATTGATTTACTGCATGTTATCTTTTATAAGAATTGATTCATGTCAATTTTTATTTCTGTTGCCCATTTTTGTACGGATTTTTGAGCAAGTAGAGGATTTTACATCCATTAACAGAAAATCTGGTGTTCAGCATTTTTTGTTCCAATCCCAAGAGTTTTTTCAGGAACAGCGCGCTGAAAATTTCTCCAAACTACTAAGTTCTTAAAATTGTAGCGCACCGAAAAGAAAATTGCAGTGCGCTGAAAATGTGACGACAGTGCGCTGAAAATTTGAAAACTTAGTACTTTTTTCTAAAATCTCTTCGCCGGGAATAAATAAATGTAAAAGAATCACCTAAAAATGAAACACTATTTCACATTTGAAGGCTGCTTTCAGAAATTTCAAAAATAAGCGCATTTTTCAACGAAACCTCCTCTCGCTCGGAAAAAGCCCGAAAAATCGCCTTTTTTCGTAAATAGAATGTTAAAATTTTGAAGTGCCAAAAAGAAAGTAAATATCTTGTTTTGCTTTCTTTTTGTTGCTGTTTTGGATATGTTTGTAACATGTCTGTTACGGCGAAAGTGTATGTTTTATGAGTTTTTGATGTTTTATATTATCTTTGCTGGTTATTAACTATAAGTTAACGGAAGAATAAATTGGGGTTAATTTTTCGATGGCACAATAATTTATATGACAAACATTTCAAATTGAAGAGAATTTATTAATTTTGTAATTTGATGTGCCTATGCTGGAAAAGACCGTCCAGATAAGAAAACTCTTGAGAATATATTTGAGGAAAGGAACCTATAGTGCCATCAGTGTGTTAAGTACCAATAATGTTGCGATATATGAATGATACTCAAATACGACCTATAGGTCAACTGCAAATCGATGATTCCGAATATGTGAGACTTATCTCACTTATTTCGGAACTTTGGGATGATTCAAAAGCAAAGGCAGCAATTGCTGTTAATACGGCACTGCTTGATGCAAACTGGCAAACGGGGCAGTATATTGTGGAGTTTGAGCAAGATGGCAACGCTAAAGCTAAGTATGGAGATAAGTTAATAACAAATCTTGCAAAAGACCTGACACGCATTAAGGGTAAGGGTTTTAGTCGCTCTAATCTTATATATATGCGCAAACTGTATTTGACTTTTCCAAAAAGTGAGACATTGTCTCACCAATTGACGTGGAGCCATTACTTTGAACTGCTCAAATGTGATGACCCGTTGGAGTTGCAGTTCTATATGAAAGAGTGCATCAAAGAAGGTTGGAAGGTCAGAGAACTGAAACGTCAGATAAACTCGTCACTGTTCCAACGACTTGCGCTCAGTACAGACAAAGAAGGTGTGCTTACTCTTGCCAATGAGGGGCATCAGGTACTAACTTCAGCAGATATTATTCATGACCCATACGTTCTTGAATTTACGGGAATACCTCAGCAGAAGCGTTACAAAGAGACTGAATTGGAGAAGGCTTTGAAGACTAATATGGAACAATTCCTATTGGAATTAGGTCGAGGTTTTGCCTTTGTTGGTCGTCAATATATAGTGCCGATTGGTGCCAGACGTTTCAAGGTTGATTTGGTGTTCTATCACGCAATTCTCAAGTGCTATGTTCTGATTGATTTGAAGCGTGCAGAAATTAAGCATGGTGATATAGGTCAGATGAATCTTTACCTAAATTATTTTAAGAACGAAATTTGTCAGCCAGACGATAATCCTCCGGTTGGTATTGTTTTGGGAGCAAAGAAAGATGAGCTGTTGATGGAATACGCCCTTCAAGGTATAGATAATCAACTTTTTGCGGCACGCTATCAATTGTATCTTCCTAACCGGGACGAACTTCAAGCACAATTGAATCTATTACTTGATAATGCGAAAGAAAAGAAATAGATACGGTTGTTTTTTTTACAGATTTATGGATTTTAACCTGAACCAACGTATGAATTATGACTATACGAGTAGATGATGATTTGCTTTTAAGAAGCATTACCGAGGAAGATGCCGATGTGATATACCGTTCTCTTGATGAGAACCGGGAGATAATGCGCAGATGGCTGCCTTTTGTTGATGAACTGCATTCTTCTGACGATGAGCTTGTCTTTATACATTCTGTGCTGGCTCAACCGGAGGAGGTGCGTTGCCATTCTTTTGTGATTTTGGACTGCGGCACGTTTTGCGGTCTCATCGGTTTTGTCAACGCAGATTTCAATAACAAGAAGACGGAAATCGGCTATTGGCTTGTTCCGGATGCGTGGCATAAAGGCATTATGACTAAAGCTGTGAAGTGCCTCACCGGATGGGCTTTTGATAAATGGGGCATGAACCGAGTACAGATAAAATGTGCGGTGAAGAATGTGGAGAGTAATTCAGTGGCTTGTCGGTGCGAATATGTTCTTGAAGGAACGGAGCGTGCCGGTGAATTGCTTTCGGACGGATTTGCAGACTTGAATGTTTATAGTATGCTGGCTGAAGAGTTTCGTCAATGATGTTTCTGCCTGTTTTTTTTGAGTTTGTCAGATAAAAAATGCTAAACGAGTGGCATAAAGCATCTTATTTTCATAAAAAACTTGTAACTTTGCCGCAATTATGAAGATACGGGAGATTTTTGAAGCCCTTGAAGTATTTGCTCCTCTGTCCCTACAAGACGGCTATGACAACGCGGGATTGCAGATTGGATTAACGGAGGATGCAGAAGCTACAGGGGCATTATTGTGTTTAGACGTGACTGAAGCTGTCATTGATGAGGCTGTAAGCCGGGGATGCAATGCGGTCATCAGTCATCATCCGTTGCTGTTCCGTCCGTGCAAGAAGATAACGGCCGAGGACTATATCGGCAGATGTGTTTTTAAGGCGGTGAAGAGTGGAGTGGCGGTCTATGCTGCCCATACCAATCTTGACAACGCTTTCGGTGGTGTGAATTGGAAGATTGCAGAGAAAATCGGACTTGACGATGTGAAGGTGCTTGCTCCCAAACCGGGAGTGGATGGTGCCGGTGCCGGAATTGTGGGGACGCTTAAAGAACCGATGAAGAAAGAATGCTTTGTCTCAATGGTTCGGAACCTGTTCCATGTTGATTGTGCCAGATGCAACGACTGGGCGGGAAAGGAAGTCCGCACGGTGGCAGTCTGTGGCGGGGCTGGTGCATTTCTCATTCCAGATGCAGAGCGTGCCGGTGCAGATGTCTTCATTACGGGGGAAATCGGCTACCATCGTTTCTTCGGATATGAGGATAATATGCTGTTGATGGAAATCGGACATTTTGAAAGCGAACAATATACACTTGAGATATTAAGGAACATCATATCCGGGGTTGCTCCGGAACTTCCTGTCTATGATACTGCTCTGCGGACAAATCCTATTGAGTATGTATGCGACTGATGCTTGTGGGGTGTTTGCTGTTTCTTCGTAAAATGAAATTTAATAAGAACAAAATATAATAATTATGGCAAAGAAAAAAGAAGTACAGACGGTTGACATGTCTGTTGAAGAGAAGTTGAAATCTTTATTTCAGTTGCAGACCATGCTTTCTGAGATAGATAAGATACGTATTCTTCGTGGTGAACTTCCGCTTGAAGTTGAAGACCTTGAAGATGAAATCGAAGGCTTGAAGACTCGTATAGATAATACCAATGAGGAGGTAGAGGGTGTACGCAGCAGAATCAATGAGCTTAAAACAAAAATCGAGCTTGCCAATGAGAAACTTACCGGATATAAGAGCCAGCTTGATAATGTGCGTAATAACCGTGAGTATGACCTTCTTAATAAAGAAATAGAGTTTCAGACACTCGAAATAGAACTTTGCAACAAACGAATCCGTGAGGCGGAAGCAGCAGAGAAGGCAAAGGAAGAGCTTATTGAAAAGAGCCGCCAGACACTTGAAGAGCGCAGCTTGGACCTTGAAGTGAAGAAGAACGAGCTTGACGAAATTGTGGCGGAGACAAAAGCGGAAGAGGAAAAGTTGCGTGAGAAAGCAAAGAACCTTGAACTTTCCATAGAGCCGAGATTGCTTATGTCGTTCAAGCGCATTCGTAAGAATAGTCGCAACGGACTTGGTATTGTGTATGTACAGCGTGATGCTTGCGGAGGATGTTTTGCTAAAATCCCGCCACAGCGTCAGCTTGATGTGCGCATGAGAAAGAAAATCATTGTTTGTGAGTATTGCGGACGTATTCTTATAGACCCGGAACTTGCCGGTGTAAAGACTGTGGAGCAGAAAGAAGAGAAACCTAAGCGTCGCCGCAGCATCCGTAAGACGAAGGAAGAAACTCCGAATATAGAGGACTATATGGAATAAAACAGTAAAGTTGTATCCAAAACAAAATGCCGGAAGATGATTCTTCCGGCATTTTGTTTTGGATACAACTTTTGTTTAACATCCTTCTTATAAGGTGCTGTCACTTTTGTTTCTCCTTATTAATATGTGCGGTAGAGCAACCAAGCGTCAGGATATGTTGCTTTAAGTTTGTTGCGCAAGTTGACAGCCGATGTCTTGTCATCGTAAGAAGCTGCAACCACACGGTACATTCCCGTTTCCGGATTCTGTGCTACCTGTGCACTGTAGCCTTGGTTTACAAGTGTGTTTCGGAGATTGTTGGCATTGTCAACGCTCTTGAATGAACCGCATACAACATTATAAGCTTTGAGAGTTCCTCCGTTCATGACGTTCAAGCGTTCTGTACGCAGGTTGGAGTTGTCCTCTGTGGTGGCAACTGGTGTTACTACCGGTGTCACTGCAACCGGCTCGCTGACCTGCTGGTCGTTTGCCATTTCCATGGCCTTTGCTTTTTCGTAAGCTTTCTTATAGCTGCTTTCTGATGATTTACAAGATACGAATGCAAGCGAAACTATAAGGGAAAGTCCCAACAAAAAGTTTTTTTTCATGATTGTAATATGTTTAATTGATTATACTTTCATCTGTCGTGATATTATATTGCTTAATCCGGCAAATATGTATCATATTATCCATTTGGGCATAAATATGAAATCAGTTGTACAAAATTATTAAATTCCCCCTTATAAACCATGATATGTAAAATGAAAAAATGTTAATGGCTTGTCATTTACATTGTGTTAATACTTAAATTTGTATTTTTACAAAATAAAGTTATCCTAATGCTTGCTGTGTGGTGAATGTCGGGAGATTAGAAGGAATGGCATTGAAAAAAGAGCATTTCGCATAAACTTTTTCTTTTTTTGAGTGTTTACTATTCAAACTTTACAATTTATAAACTTTAAAACAATTGGAATTATGAAAAATGGATTGTCATTAGCAGCTGCATTTGTTGGCGGAGCCGTTGCTGGAGCAGCACTGGGTCTTCTTTTTGCACCGGAGAAGGGTGAAGATCAGAGACGTAAGATAAAGGAAGCTCTCGATAAGTATGGGGTGAAACTCGGCAAGGACGATTTGGCTAAGCTGGTGGATGACCTCAAGAACATAGGGAAAAGCAAGGCTGCCCCTATAGAAGATTATGATGTAGAGTAATTTCGGGGTGCGGATGAGCAATTATACTGACAATAATGAAATCGGCCGGATCATTGACGAGGGTTCTCGTCTTTGGACATTGCTTAAGCGTTATTTCAAGCTTGAGGCTGTGGATAAACTGTCAGTCTTGTTCACATTCCTGATTGTAGCCGGATTTGTATTTGCTTTCGGAACGATAGCGATATATTGCATCTGCATGGGAATTGTGAAGGAACTGGCTGTTGTGGTTGGTAACGAAGCTTTGAGCTTCTTCATTGTGGGAGGTGCACTTGTTGCTATCATTGTACTTTTTATCTTGTTCAGGAAATATTTTGTGACCAATCTTGTTGTGAAGTCACTTGCAAAGTGGGTGTTCGAACCTTCAGTCGATTCTGAAGATTCCGGCACTGAGGAAGGAGGTGCGGCATGAACTATTCTCGGCTGACTTCGTTGGAGGCTTTGCGGGCGGAGAAGCGGAGCACATTGAAGAGCATGAGGGATTCTTCAAAAAGAATGAAAAGGCGCATGAGGAATACTCTTGTTCCTGACAATAATATGTTTCTTCAGTCTGAGATAAGATATTTCCGTTATATAGGTTATGGAATAATAGCCTTCAAGACTTTAAATACGGTAAGGCGTATAATGAACTTCTTTTCCGGAAGACGGTAGTTCTTCCTTTATAATAAATACACTTCCATCCGGCAGCGTCGGCGCGTTAATGTGCAAAGATGCTGCCGGATGGAGGTGTATTTATAGGTACCTGTTGTCTTTTTAATAAGATTTGTTTAACTTTGCACAATGAAAACAGTTGTGTGAGGCGGGGATTTATGTGATTTTTACGAGAATATTTGTTTTTTCTGTTCCGTAAATCACCGTTTTTGCCGACAAAGAAAGACTTTGCAGATTGTATAATGCCAATGGAACAACCATATTCTTCCGTGTTGCTGGAAAGAGCTGTCAATGAATTTGCCAAACTTCCCGGAATAGGGCGCAAGACTGCCATGCGGCTTGTGCTCCATCTTTTGCGTCTCGATGCAGGAACGGTGGATGCTTTCGGGAACGCGCTTATGACTCTGAGGCACGAAGTGAAATATTGCAGTGTATGCCACAATATTTCAGACACGGATGTATGCCGGATTTGTTCAAATCCTTCCCGCGATGCCTCAACGGTCTGTGTGGTGGAGAACATACAGGATGTGATTGCCATTGAAGCTACGACGCAGTTCCACGGACTATATAATGTGCTTGGAGGAGTGATTTCTCCGATGGATGGTGTAGGACCCGGCGAACTGGAGATTGCAAGTCTTATAGAACGTGTGGAGGCTGGTGGCATCCGGGAAGTCATCCTTGCACTCAGTTCCACAATGGAAGGCGACACGACAAATTTCTTTATATACCGAAAGTTGCAGAAATACAAAGATGTGAAACTGACTGTGCTCTCTCGCGGATTGTCCATGAACGACGAATTGCAATATACCGATGAAGTGACATTGGGTCGTTCTATCGTCAACCGAGTGCCTTTCACAGTGTAGTATTTCCATACAAACCCTCAGATTAGAAATGGATAAGAATATCAAGGAACTGCTTAAACAGTTGAAAATAGAATTGCTGGTTGCATGGATGATAGTGGCTTCGTGCTTTGTGGCGGGAGAAACCGGGCTTATTCCCAACGGAGAGTATGCCGTTGACGAGCGTATGTCTTTTATTCTTGGAATGGCTTGCATTGCATTGACGCTTGTCGGTGTGCCTCTTGCCCTTAAACTTTTCACTCTCAATACGACGAGAGGGTTGCGGCGATGCAATTTTGACGAAGCACTCGCTTCCTACCATTTGTGGAGCTGCATACGCATGGCAATGCTTCTTGTATGTGTATGTTTCAATGCCGTAGTATATTATTTGACCCTTGATAACAGAGGACTTCTGTGTGCTCTTATCTCCTTTGTGGTTACTTTTTATTGCTGGCCCACAAAAGATAAGATTGACAAACACCTTGAATCTTGTAATAACACAATAGACTGATGAAACTTTCGGTCGTTATCGTAAACTATAACGTAAAGTTCTATCTTGAACAGTGCCTGTATTCTGTGGCAAAGGCTGCGGAAGGAATATCCCATGAAGTGTTTGTGGTGGACAATCGCAGTTCCGACGGGTCTGCCGCTTACATCCGTTCACGTTTTCCCGATGTGATATACATGGAAAACAGTGAGAATGTAGGGTTTGCACGTGCGAACAACCAAGCACTCCGTCGCGCTTCCGGCGAATATGTCATGTTGCTTAATCCCGATACGATACTTGGAGAGAATATGCTGCGTGACTGCCTTGACTTCATGGACTCACATGCTGATGCCGGGGCTGCCGGGGTCAGGATGTTGAGAAATGACGGATCGTTTGCGTTGGAATCCCGGCGCGGCATACCGACACCGTTCACCTCCTTTTGCAAGATGAGCGGATTGGCTTCCTTGTTTCCGAAGAGCCGGTTGTTCGGACGTTACTATATGCAGTATCTCGATGCGGATTCCATCACTTCGATAGAGATTATTTCGGGAGCCTGTATGTTCATACGTACCGAGGCTATCAGGAAAAGCGGACTGCTCGATGAGGATTTCTTCATGTACGGAGAAGATATTGACCTTTCATACAGGCTTATGCAGACAGGAATGCGCAACTATTATGTACCTACACGCATTCTGCATTACAAAGGGGAGAGCACAGAGAAAAGTTCCTACCGCCATGTCTATGTGTTCTATCAGGCGATGCTCATTTTCTTCCGCAAGCATTACGGACATTATAGTCTCTTGCTTTCATTGCCGATAAAGACCGCCATCTATTTCAAAGCTTGCTGCACTTATCTCACACGTCAGATAAAGCGGAGAGTGGAAAGCAAAGAAAACTCCCTTGAGTATATGCAGAAGAAGAAATACCTGTTTGTTGGCAGCAGAGAGGGAGTTGCCCGTATGGAAAGTATTGCAGCAGGCTATGGATTGGATTATCGTAGTGTGACGGCTGATGATGAGTTTCTTGCATCCGGACATGCTTCATGCAGGGAACAGTATGAAGGCTATGACTACATTGTGTATGACACCGACCAGTTTTCCTTTAAAGATATTTTCCGGTTCTTTGAGAACAGTTCCTGCTGGGACAATCCGCCGATGATAGGCACCTATTTGTCTGCCAACGGATGTATAATTACCGGAAACTATGTATTCAAACCTGTTCTCTGACCTGAAAAAGCGGAGAGAACGGGATTTCCTTTTTTACTATTAATTTATGTGGTTTGACAATTCTGAAATAAGACGTCAGGACAGAACTCTTGACAGAGCGGATGCAATTGAACTTCTGAACACGGGTGAATTTGGCATACTGTCGATGGTTGATGAAGACGGAATGCCTTATGCAGTTCCTCTGAGCTATGCTTATGACGGATGCGATTCTATCTATATTCATTGTGCCGGAGAAGGACGTAAGATGAGAGCGATAAGGAAAAATGAGAATGTGGTGTTTGTGGTGGTAGGCAATACCGAGGTGCTCCCTTCTCGATTTACAACCCGTTACGAAAGTGTATTGGTCAGAGGAACGGCGCATGTCGGACTTCCGGAGGACGAGAGACGCAAAGCCCTGCGCCTGATTCTTGAAAAATATTCGCCCGATGATATGGAAGTTGGGTTGCATTATGCCGAGAAATCATTTGCTCGTACAGATATAATCCGCATAGATATTAACACTGTGAGTGCGAAAGCGAAAAGATAATTCGATAGACTCCTCCGTCGCTATCGCGCTTAGATTTGTGAATCCAACCTGCAAACACAAAAAAGCAAACATAAGGGGACTGTGAAAACAGCTATAAACATCCTCCATAACAAAATTTTTTATATATATTTTTTAACAAAATTATTTTCTGACACAAAGAAAGTATATTTTGATGTTTTGATTTCAAATGTGAGGATTTTGCACTAAAATTCTGTCTTTCTGATTTTCTTAATTGTTAAAATTCCAAGCCCTCTGGCACGCGTCAAAATGAAGCGTGCCGAACTTTTCCCGAAAATCGAGGATTCTGTACGCATTTCGTGAAGCCTCCATGAATCGTAAAATAGTGTTTCATTTTGAAGCCGTTCTTTTACATTTATTTACCTCCGGCGAAGAGTCTTTTCAAAAAACTACTAAGTTTTCAAATTTTCAGCGCACAGTTTTTTTCTTCACGGCGCACTGCAATTTTATTTGCTGTGCGCTACAATTTTCAAAACTTAGTAGTTTGAAGAAATTTTCAGCGTAGAGTTTTTGAAAAAGCACTGGAGAACAGGAATAAAGACAGCTGAGTTCAGCAGAAATGTTAAGAAGTGTATAATTCACGGTTTGAAAAGAACATCTGAACAGAAACTTAAAAGCGAGCGGATTTTTGGTGACATTTAGAGGTGGAAATGGTGGTATCCGTTGTAACACATTAATAGTCAATAGATTATCAAAATATACAAAATTCTCAAAAAAATTGCGTCCGGCGCGTTTTTTTGAGAATTTTGAAAAATTTTATATATCACTGATTATCAACCATTTATCTCTAAATAAAAATTTTTATCTTTTTGTCTTTGTCCAAAAATCGCTCCAAGTGTTAAATTTTCATTTTAGGCGAAAATATCATTTTGTCAAACTGAAAAAGTCGATTTTTGTCGCTTTTTAATGGATGTATTCGACAGACTCCTCCGTTGCTAAATAGATCTGTTAATTAGCTTTTTGACATGAATTGTGTTAAACAACATATATAAATATGTATGAAAAGTGATAATAAGTGTTAGATTTGCCAAATTGTTTAACTTAAAAGCTAATTGGTATGAAAAAAGTATTTCTTGCTATTGGGTGTTTGATTAGTTATTTGATGGAAGAAACTTTGAATGTTTGATATAATGTTACTTTTTTTGTGTTTGTCTTGGCGGATTGAAAGAAAAACAATATTTTTGCATCGAAAAAGAAATTAATCGTAATGAATAGCAAAGTAACATACCACCATCATCATCTCAACGGAATATTTCGGTGAGCAGATGGATGTATGTGTATATGCAACATAAAGAAGAGAGGGCTTGCCGGAGTGGAAATCCGGTAAGCCCTCTTTTGAATATTGGAATTTTATAAATAAAAAAACAGATAATATGTTGAGAATAGCAGTACAGTCGAAAGGAAGGCTGAATGAAGACACGATGACGCTCTTGCAGGAGGCGGGGATTAAGGTGAGCAGTTCCAAGAGAACATTGCTTGTGCAGTCTATGAATTTCCCGGTGGAAGTTCTTTTTCTCCGTGATGATGATATTCCTCAGACAGTGGCTGACGGAGTGGCTGACTTGGGAATTGTGGGTGAAAACGAGTTTGTAGAGCGCGATGAGGATGCCGAAATCATCAAGAGACTCGGGTTCAGCAAATGTCGTTTGTCGCTTGCCATCCCGAAAGCGGTGGATTACACAGGAGTGGAATGGTTCAGAGGAAAGAAGATAGCCACGTCATATCCGGTTATCTTGCGTAAGTTCATGAAAGAGCAGGGTGTAGATATGGATGTGCATGTCATCACCGGTTCGGTGGAGATTGCTCCGGGAATAGGGCTTGCCGACGGAATTTTCGATATTGTCAGTTCCGGTTCCACACTGGTCAGCAATAATCTGAAGGAAGTGGAAGTGGTGATGAAGAGTGAAGCTCTGCTGATAGGCAACAAACATTTGTCGGATGATAAGAAGGAGATACTTGAGGAGTTGTTGTTCCGTATCGAAGCGGTGAGAGCTGCGGAGGACAAGAAGTATGTGCTGATGAATGCTCCGACTGAAAAGATTGAGGACATCATCAAAGTGTTGCCCGGAATAAAGAGTCCGACGGTCATGCCTCTTGCCACAGAAGGGTGGAGTAGCATACATACGGTGCTTGACGAAAAGTGTTTTTGGGAAATCATCGGTCAGTTGAAGGCACTCGGTGCGGAAGGGCTGCTTGTATTGCCTATTGAGAAGATGATATTATAGCGACCTGCAATGCTCTTTCCTATTATATATATGTATGAAAGGGATTGTAAAGTCTTTTGGAAACGGAAAAAAGAAATAAATTATGCAGATAATAAAATATCCTAAACCTGAAGAACTGAAGGAACTTCTGGAACGTCCGCACAAGGATGCGGAAGAGCTGGGTGCGACGGTGCGCACAGTGCTTGAGCGTGTAAGAATGGGTGGGGATGAGGCTGTAAAAGAATATGAACATACATTCGACAAAGTTCAGCTTGACAGTCTTGCAGTCACAGAAGATGAAATGGACGAGGCGGAGAGGCTGGTGTCTCCGGAACTTCGTGCCGCTCTCGAACAGGCGCATTCCAACATTGCAAAGTTCCATTCTGCACAACTGTTTGAAGGTAAAAGGATTGAGACCTCTCCGGGAGTCGTGTGCTGGCAGAAGGCGGTGGCGATAGAGAAGGTCGGACTTTATATTCCGGGAGGTACAGCCCCATTGTTTTCTACTGTGCTGATGCTGGCGACACCGGCACGTATTGCCGGTTGCAAGGAGATAGTTCTGTGTACTCCTCCGGGAAAGAACGGAAAAGTACATCCGGCAATTCTTGTGGCAGCACGTGTGGCAGGAGTGAATCGAATCTTTAAGGCGGGCGGAGTGCAGGCGATAGGTGCTATGGCATACGGTACGGAGACTGTGCCGAAGGTGAGCAAGATATTCGGTCCGGGAAATCAATATGTCATGGCGGCCAAGCAGCAGGTCTCGCTTCACGATGTGGCTATAGACATGCCGGCAGGTCCCTCGGAAGTGGCTGTCGTAGCAGATGACACGGCAAATCCTGTGTTTGTGGCAGCCGATTTGTTGTCGCAGGCAGAACATGGTGCGGACAGTCAGGTGGTGATGATTTCCACCAGTGAGACGATGATTGGCAAAGTGGCGGAAGAAGTGGAAAGCCAGCTTCAACAGCTTCCACGCAAGGAACTTGCAGGTTTGTCATTGGAGAAGAGCAAGCTGATTCTTGTAGGCAACAGGGAAGAAGCTGTGCGCATTGTGAATGAATATGCACCGGAGCATCTCATTCTGGCTGTGGATGATTATATGGATTTTGCAGAAAGAGTGGTCAATGCCGGTTCCGTATTTCTTGGCAATTATTCTTGTGAGAGTGCCGGCGACTATGCTTCCGGAACGAATCATACACTGCCTACAAGTGGATATGCAAAGGCATACAGCGGTGTGAGTCTTGACAGTTTTATACGCAAGATAACCTTTCAGGAACTTACGGCGGAAGGCATACGCAGTATCGGCAGAACTGTGGAGATAATGGCGGAAAATGAATTGCTTGATGCGCATAAGAATGCGATGACTGTGAGACTGGAAACGGTGTGATTTTTTTATGAATATTAGAAGAAATGAAAGAACTAAGTGAACTTGTCCGTAGGAATATATGGGAACTGAAACCTTACAGTTCTGCTCGTGATGAATATAAAGGTGTTAAAGCGGAAGTGTTTCTCGATGCCAATGAGAACCCTTATAACAAACCGATAAACCGCTATCCCGACCCTTTGCAGGAAGAGCTGAAGGCGGTGATTGCACCTTTGAAGGGAGTTGCAGCCGACAGGATATTTCTTGGCAATGGGTCGGATGAGGCGATAGACATTGTATTCCGTGTCTTTTGCCACCCGGGGGTGGATAATGTGGTGGCAATTGATCCTACGTATGGAATGTATGAAGTCTGTGCCGACATCAATGATGTGGAATACCGTAAGGTAAAATTTGATTCGAATTTTCAATTCTGTGCCGATGATCTTCTGTCCGCATGTGATGAGAATACGAAAGTGATATTCTTGTGTTCTCCGAATAATCCGTCGGGGAACAACTTGCAGCGGGAAGAGATTGAAAAAACACTGCGGGAGTTTCAGGGAATAGTGGTGGTAGATGAGGCATATTCAGACTTCTCGAAGAAGCGTCCTTTCCGTCTCGACCTTGACCAATATCCGAATATGGTGGTTCTCAATACTTTTTCTAAGGCTTGGGGATGTGCCGCCATACGTCTCGGTATGGCATTTGCTTCGCAGGAGATTATCGCTTTGTTCAACAAAGTGAAATATCCTTATAACGTCAATAAGCTGACTCAGGAGAAGGCAATGGAAACTTTGTCTGATTTGACAAAGATACATCAGCGCATCAATATGATTGTTGATGCACGTCAGTCTTTGATGGAAGCGTTTGCCATCTTGCCGGTATGTCTGAAGGTTTATCCTACAGATGCCAATTTCTTTCTCGCAAAAGTGAATGATGCGGACAAAATCTACGACTATTTGGTTCGTAACGGAATTATAGTGCGTAATAGAAACCGTGTCTCGCTGTGTGGCGGTTGTCTGCGTATCACGATTGGTACTGTGGAGGAGAATACGAAACTGTTAAGTGCAATGCGTAAATACAGATGATAAGATGAAGAAGAGAGCTTTGTTTATCGATCGTGACGGAACTATTCTGGTGGAACCGGAAGACGAACAAATTGATTCTTTTGAAAAGTTCAGGTTTGTTCAAGGGGTGATACGTAACTTGAACTTCGTACGCACCAAACTTGATTTCGAGTTTGTTATGGTGAGCAATCAAGATGGTCTCGGTACTTCTTCTTATCCTGAGTCGGATTTCTTTCCTACTCATAACCTTATGCTTGATGTGCTAAAAGGAGAAGGAGTGGAGTTTGATAATATCTTGATAGACCGTTCCTTTCCGGAAGATAATCTGCCTACCCGAAAACCCGGTACGGCGATGCTGGAGGAGTATATGGGCGGAGACTATGATTTGAAGAACAGCTATGTCATTGGTGACAGGGCAACGGATGCGCAGCTTGCCAAGAATCTTGGTTGCAAGGCTTTGATTCTTGCCGACCGCTTGCCGGAACCGCTTGCTTCAGACCCGGAAATTGTGCTTGTCAGTTCTTGGGACAGAATTGCGGAGATTCTGTTTGCCGGAGAGCGAAGAGCGAGTGTAAAACGCACCACGAAGGAGACTGATATAGATATTAGCATCAATCTCGACGGAACAGGAGAGAGTGAAATATCTACAGGACTGGGATTCTTTGACCACATGCTTGAGCAGATTGCAAAGCATGGGGGCATGGATGTGAAGATACAAGTTTCTGGAGATTTGGAGGTGGATGAGCATCATACAATTGAAGACACAGGTATTGCTTTAGGTGAATGTATCGGTAAGGCTCTTGGCGATAAGCGGGGAATAGAACGTTATGGCTATTGTTTGCCTATGGATGATTCGCTGTGTCAGGTGGCACTTGATTTCGGAGGACGTGCATGGCTTGTCTGGGAAGCTGATTTCCGTCGCGAAAAAATAGGTGATATGCCGACAGAAATGTTTTTGCATTTCTTCAAGAGTCTCAGCGATGCCGCCAAGATGAACTTGAATATCAAGGCGGAGGGAATGAACGAGCATCATAAGATAGAAGGAATATTCAAGGCTTTTGCGCGCGCTGTGCGTATGGCGGTCAAGCGTGACATTTATAAGTTCCAGTTGCCTTCGAGTAAAGGAGTGCTTTAAGATTATGTACATTAAAATAAAGAAACGATATGTCGAAAAGTGAATATATTAAAGCGAATAAAGATTGGTTGAAAGCAAAAGCGAATGAAGAGGCTGTATGTGCCTTGTCGAAAGGTGTTCTGTATAAAGTGTTGGCTTCAGGAGAACAGAACGGAGTACATCCGTCACCTAAGAATATTGTGACAGTTCATTATACGGGACGAACAATTGACGGACGGCAATTTGACAGTAGCCGTGGCGGAGTACCGCTGGCAATACGTCTGCGCGACCTCATTGAAGGTTGGATTATTGCTTTGCAGCAAATGTGTGTGGGTGATAAATGGGAAATTTACATTCCGTCGGAACTTGGATATGGAAATTTTTCACAGCCAGGAATACCCGGAGGTTCTACCTTGGTGTTTGAGGTGGAGTTGTTGGGAATAGGATAGAACTGTATTCTTAAAGGCGCAAAGCAGCGGGGATATAAGGTAAACGGATGATTTTAATCCTGTTGCCTTATATCCCCGCTGCTTTGCGCTTTTGCTTATAATAAATTTTCTTTTTTTGTAGGATTTATATTACTTTTGTCTTTTGATAAAACTTAATCAATTACAAAAGAATGAAAAAGACAACATTGGCAGGTGTATTATATATGATGTGCTTGCCTGCTGCATTAGCACAAACTCTATGCAGCCCGGATGGAAATGTAAAAGTGGTTGTGACTGTGGAGAACGGCAAACCGGGGTATTCAATAGACTATGAGGGTGAAACCTTTATAAAACATTCGCCGCTTGGGTTGAAAACTTCGCTTGGAGACTTCACCGGAGAGATGAAACTCTCCAAGATTTCGGATGTGAAGAAGGTGGAAGACCGCTATTCATTGCAGACGATAAAGAAAAGCAATGTGGTCTATGAGGCGAATGAGATTACATACAGTTTCGATGATGCCAAGGGAAGACATATCTATGATGTGATATTCAGAGCCGATAACGACAATGTGGCATTCAAATATAAGATGTATCCCATAGGCGACCGTTTGTCGTGTACGGTGTCGGATGAAGCTACCGGATTCCTGTTCCCTGAAGGTTCGACTTCTTTCCTTTGTCCGCAGATGAAACCGCAGGGAGGATGGGCGCGCACTGCACCGAGTTATGAGACATTTTATACGACTGACGAACCGCTTGGAAAGAACGGAGATGGATATGGATACACCTTCCCGGCACTGTTCCGAATCGGTGATGCCGGTTGGGTGATGCTCTGCGAGACCGGATTGTCCGGAGAATATTGTGGCAGCAGACTGATGGGTGGTCACGGCAATCTCTATACTGTGGGATACCCGACAGAAGAAGAGTTCGGAGGAGTTGGAACCGCTGCACCGGGATTGGCTCTTCCGGGTGAAACTCCGTGGAGAACCGTTACACTCGGTAAGACACTGCGCCCGATTGTGGAGACGACTGTTATGTGGGATATGGTTGCTCCGGTTTATGCAGCCTCGCAAGACTATAAATACGGACGTGCCACATGGAGCTGGATCATACGAATGGATGCAAGTTGCAACTATGAAGAGCAAAAAGAGTATATTGACTTTGCTGCCGACATGGGCTATGAGTACGTACTTGTTGATGCGCTCTGGGACACTCAGATTGGCTATGAAGGCATTGAAAAACTGGCGAAATATGCCGAAGGAAAAGGTGTAGGACTGTTCTTGTGGTATAACTCCAACGGCTATTGGAATGATGCGCCTCAAGGGCCGAAGCACAAGATGCACCGTTTGGTCTCACGTCGTGAAGAAATGAAATGGCTGAAGAAAACCGGTATAAAAGGCTTGAAGATTGATTTCATCGGAAGTGACAAACAGCAGACCATGCAGATGTATGAAGACATGCTTGCCGATGCCAACGAATATGGACTTATGGTGATATATCACGGATGTACGATACCGAGAGGATGGGAGCGCATGTATCCAAACTTCGTCTCTGCCGAAGCTGTCAGGGCAAGTGAAAATCTCTCGTTTGGTCAGCATGACAATGACATAGAGGCTGTATGTGCCACAATACACCCGTTTATGCGCAACTCTATTGGCAATATGGATTTCGGAGGAAGCACATTGAACAGGCATTACAGCAAAGACAATAAGAGCGGCAAAACAAGACGTACAAGCGATGTGTTTGCATTGGCAACGGCTGTAATGTTTCAGGCACCGGTGCAGAATTTTGCCATAGCACCGAACAATCTGGTTGATGCACCGGAATGGGCTGTGAACTTCATGAAGTCCGTCCCTACTTTGTGGGATGATGTCAGATTCATTGAGGGCTATCCGGGAAAATATGCAGTCATTGCTCGTCGAAGCGGTGAAAAATGGTACGTGGCAGCTATCAATGCACAGAAAGAAACGCTCAAACTGAATGTGGACCTTTCTTCGCTTGATTGCGGACGAAATCTCACTGTGTATGCAGACGACAATAAGTTGCAGGGCAGCTGCAAGCAGATGAAATTATCGAAGAAAAACAAGGTTGCAGTCAGTGTTCCTACCAATGGAGGCGCATTGATTGTGGCAGAATGAAGATTGTAGGTTTATAGAGCTTGGTTGTTTATAAATGGAAGGTACGGAATGTGTGTATGCCTAAGACATTTATAAACTTCCAAGCTGTAAAAGAATAAGTGGATATGATTGATTATGTAAGAGGTATTCTTGACGAACTGACTCCGGCGCAGGCAACGGTCGAATGTCATGGAGTGGGGTACTTGTGTAACATTTCGCTGAATACTTATTCTGCCATTCAGGGTAAGAGCGAAGTGAGATTGTTTGTCTATGAAGTGATAAGAGAGGATTCGTGGGTATTGTACGGATTCTCCACCAAGGAAGAGCGAGAACTGTTTGTTCAGCTTATCAGTGTGTCCGGCATTGGAGGTAACACGGCACGGACAATGCTGTCTGCATTTTCCCCTTCTGAGTTATGCGAGATTATCACTTCAGGAAATGAAAAACTGTTGAAAACGGTAAAAGGATTAGGAACAAAGACTGCACAGCGCGTCATTGTTGAGCTGAAAGACAAGGTGGCAACTCTCGGCATTGCTCCGACATTGGTTGCAGACAAGCAAACGGCAGTCACTGTGGCTAACAGTGAAGTGCATGATGAGGCCATAGAAGCACTCAAGATGCTTGGCTTCCCTCCTGCTCCGGTTGTGAAAGCCGTGAGAGCAATATTGAGGGACGAACCGTCTGCTCCTGTAGAGCGGGTAATTAAGCTTGCACTGAAAATGTTGTGACGTCTTTAAGAGGTTTTTTAGTGGTTATGTGAGTACACCCGCTTTAATAATATGATGTATTGATTGTCAATGTAGGGATGCACCCCGGTGCATCCACTTCTTTGCGTCTCCATTTCCTTGCAAAAAGCATGTCATAGAGGCGGATGCACCGGGGTGCATCCCTACAAGTGGTTCATAACCATTCAATTCGGATTGGTAAGTACTTACAACATGAAGTAAACACGCTAAAATGCCATTTTTCAAAATGACAAAATGATATTTTCGCCCAAAATGAAAATTTAACACTTCTAACGATTTTGTGCCGATGATGAAGAGACGAAAATTCTACTGTCAAGATAAATAATTGATAATCAAATAAATACAATTTTGCGAAAAACGCTCAAAAAAACGCGCCGGACGCAATTTTTTGAATATTTTGAAAAGTCTTGTAAATTATTGATTATTAATATTTTACAGCCAAATCCACCGTTTTCGTCCCCAAACCATGTCCAAAATTCACCCACTTTTCAGTTTTTGTTTAGACGCACTTCCTAAATAGCGGATTATACACTTCTTAACATTTTGACTGAAGCCCACTGTCTTTTTCTCTGTTTCCCAGTGTTTTTTTATTTTCAGCGCACTGAAATTTTCTCCAAACTACTAAGTTTTTAAAATTGTAGCGCACTGAAAATAAAATTACAGTGCGCTGAAAATGTGACGACAGTGCGCTGGAAATTTGAAAACTTAGTACTTTTTTTCCAAGGACTCTTCGCCGGAGATAAACAAATGTAAAAGAATAGTTTCAAAATGAAACACTATTTCACAATTCTCGGAGGCTTCACGAAATGCACGTAAAATCTCCGTTCTTCGACAAAAGTTCATCACGCTTCATTTTGAAGCGTTCCAGAGAGCTTGAAGTTTTAACATTTGGCAAAATCAAAAGGAAAGTATTTGTGTAAAAAATGGTGAAATGTGATTCTGCTTGTTGAGGTATTCCGACATTTTGTCAAAATTGAATATATCCCTAAAAAACGATGTCAAAAAATTTTTTATGGGAGCATTCACTGACTGTTTTAAAGTAGCCTGTGGAGGTCTCTATATAACCTATAATAAATACCTGAAAGTACACCTTATATATCTATTATATACAGTTTGTATCTGTGCAAACTCGGTCTTTTCTGTGTAAATCGGCTATCGTTTTTTTGCGAGTTTACGTATAATGTCTTTGTTGATTTTGAAAATCCTTTGATTTTTTTTGAAATTGTTTTGCAGGATTTCTTCTGATTGGCTGTATATCGTGTAAAAATGCTCCACAATCATGCTTTGCAGATTTTCAGACACGTCTTTCACTCCTTCAGTAGGAGGACAGATACATTTTAAACCTTTGGGGATTATTTCAATGTCAATGTCGCTTCCGGACATTACCGGGTCGCCGTCATAATGGATAAATCCCTGTTCGGAACGATGGATATGTATCTTTCTGCATCTGAAAGTTTTTACATAATTGTTCTGATCGATAGTTCCTTTGAATAATTGGAATACAATTTGCGGAGTGTCTATGGCATTAAATGGCTCTACGATGGTTACATCCATCATTCCGTCATATACGGAGGCTTTCGGAGCTATGTAGGCATTGTTGCCGTACTGCGACGCATTGGCGCAGGATATGATGAAAGCCTTGCAGGTGATTTGTTTTCCGTCTTCTCCTTCCATTGTAAGCTTATAATGTTCGGGTGTGTATTGAAAACCGTTTCTGAGAATATTCTCAAGATAGGTCAGTGGTCCGCGTTTTCCCGATTGGGCGAATTTCATGGAGACAAGCGCATCAAATCCCATTCCGCAGGTACAGAAGAAAGGGTGCTTGTCTATTATACCGTAGTCCATTAGACGTGTTTCCGCAGAATTGATGATATTGATGGTACCTGCAGGGTCGGTTGGAATGTGGAGGTGACGTGCCAGTCCGTTGCCCGAACCACATGGGATGATGGACAACGCTGTGTCGGTATGTACGAGTGCACGGGCTGTTTCATTTACTGTGCCGTCGCCGCCTATGGCGCATACTACATCCACTCCATGCCTCGAAGCACTTTCTGCTATTTCTGTGGCACGTCCGACATAGTTGGTACGTACAATGTCATAGTCATACAGGTTCTTGTCCAGTTGCGCTTCGATAAGTTTTACAATATGCTTCTTACCGGTTGCGCCGGACAAGGGATTTACAATGAACACAATTCTTTTGTCTTTCGCCATACACGTTGAAAAAGGAGTAATTTAGGGAATGCAAAATTACAACAAATCGTTTTTATCTGCCCTTGATTACATATTGTTTTTGATGAAAAAACATTTTTTTGAATAAAATGGATGTTGTAAAGCAGTTTTTTATTAAATTTGCAGCCTGTTGTTACGGCAACGGTCGAGTATATATCAAATAAATAACAAATAAAGTGTCACATCGGTTCTTTCAAAAGAACCGAGACATATATTTGACTATGGGTTTATTACAGGAAAAATTAAGCAAGTATAGAGAACCACAGAAATATATGGAAATGGGGATCTATCCTTACTTTAGAGAAATTGACAGTCACCAAGATACTGAGGTGACTATGAGCGGAAAAAAAGTGCTCATGTTCGGCTCCAATTCATACATGGGGCTTACTTATGACAAACGCATTGTCGAAGCAGCCATAAATGCTATAAAGAAGTATGGTACAGGTTGTGCGGGATCACGTTTCCTTAATGGTACGCTCGATTTGCATATTCAGCTTGAATATGAACTGGCGGAGTTTGTAGGCAAGGATGAGGCTTTGGTCTATTCTACAGGATTTACAGTCAACTCCGGTGTAGTTTCAAGTCTTACGGGACGTAACGACTATATTTTGGGCGATGACCGTGACCATGCGTCGATTGTGGATGGACGACGTCTTTCATATTCTACTTTCTTGCATTATAAGCATAATGACATGGAGGACTTGGAGCGTGAATTGAAACGCTGCCGTCCGGAGGCAATCAAGCTTATCGTGACGGACGGTATGTTCTCAATGGAGGGCGACTTGGCGAAACTGCCTGAGATTGTGGCGCTCAAGAAAAAGTACAATGCAAGTATCATGGTGGATGAGGCACACGGAATAGGTGTGTTCGGACGTCAGGGTAGAGGTACTTGCGACCACTTTGGTGTGACTGACGATGTGGATCTTATCATGGGTACGTTCAGTAAGTCCCTTGCCTCTATCGGCGGTTTTATTGCTGCGGATAAAGATACGATAAACTGGTTGCGTCACACTTCCCGTACTTATATATTCAGTGCAAGTAACACTCCTGCTGCGACAGCGGCTGCTATGGAGGCTTTGCACATTATAAAGGCAGAGCCTGAACGACAGGAGAATTTGTGGAAAGTCACCAATTATGCTTTGAAATCGTTCAGAGAGGCAGGTTTTGAGATTGGCGGTACTGAGAGTCCGGTTATTCCTTTGTATGTTCGTGATACGGAGAAGACTTTTGCTGTAACAAAACTGGCATTTGACAAGGGTGTGTTTATCAATCCTGTTATACCTCCGGCATGTGCTCCGCAGGACACTTTGGTCAGAGTGGCACTTATGGCTACAC
This sequence comes from Bacteroidaceae bacterium, assembly GCA_017621515.1. Lineage (GTDB taxonomy): Bacteria > Bacteroidota > Bacteroidia > Bacteroidales > Bacteroidaceae > RGIG8745. The sequence continues at coordinate 17,288 of JAGASY010000004.1, read as the reverse complement.
ATACAAAAGAGCAGGTTGACAGATGTGTCTCCATCCTTGTAGATTGCTTTAAGGAGTTGGGCTTGCTTTGATACTTATCGGGAAGCTGACATTTTACGCTTGCCGGAATACTTAATAAAATAGACAGGCGGAAGAGGAATGTAGATTCTTCTTCCGCTTTTCTTGTGTTTGTCATAAATCAAATTGATTTTATATTTAAAAGAGTCGAAAGACTCTGATAAAAGGTGCAATGCTCTTCGTAGCTAAAGTTGAGAAATTTATTATATTTTTACTTCGCAGGTTTGTTCTCTTTTCGTATCTTTGCAGAAAATATGTAAATCCCAAAATAAAATGTGTGGAATTGTTGGTTATTTAGGCAAAGGAAATGCTTTCCCTGTACTTATAAAAGGCTTGAAGCGTCTTGAATACAGAGGGTATGACAGTGCTGGTGTTGCTCTTATAACAGATAGCGGTGAGCTTGAAGTGTATAAGACAAAGGGAAAAGTTTCTGAACTTGAATCCTATGTTTCCGGTAAAGACACTTCCGGTAGCATAGGAATAGCTCACACTCGCTGGGCTACACATGGTGAGCCTAATTCGACAAATGCCCATCCTCACATTTCAACTTCCGGGAATTTGGCTATTATACATAATGGTATTATAGAGAATTATTCGTCTCTGAAGGAAGGTCTGATTTCCAAAGGTGTTCAATTCAGGAGCAATACGGATACTGAAGTTCTTGTGCAGCTGATTGAATATGTGCAGAAGAAAAAGCATCTTAATCTTTTGACTGCTGTCCGCATAGCTTTGCGTCAGGTCATAGGCGCGTATGCGATTGCACTTATTGATAAAAACAACCCGAATGAAATCATTGCGGCAAAAAAAAGCAGCCCATTGGTTATTGGTATAGGAAAAGATGAGTTCTTTTTAGGGTCGGATGCGTCACCGATAATCGAATATACGGATAAGGTTATCTATCTTGATGATCAGGATATTGCTGTGATACGGAGAGACAGCAAAGATGTAGATATAGTAAATCTTTATAACGAGAAGACCGACCATGAAATAAAGACTGTGGATTTGAACATCGGTCAGATTGAAAAGGGCGGTTTCCCGCATTTCATGTTGAAAGAAATCTTTGAGCAGCCGGAATGTTTGAAGGACTGTATGAGAGGACGAGTAAATGTCGGTGCTAACAATGTGGTTTTGTCTGCTGTGATTGACCATAAGCAAAAACTTCTTAATGCCAGACGCTTTATCATTGTGGCTTGCGGCACCAGTTGGCATGCAGGGTTGATAGGTAAGCAGCTTATAGAAAATATCTGTCGCATACCGGTGGAGGTCGAGTATGCTTCGGAGTTCAGATATAATAATCCGGCTGTGGATTCCAATGATGTCGTGATAGCTATATCACAGTCAGGCGAAACTGCTGACACGTTGGCTGCTGTTGAACTTGCCAAACAGAAAGGTGCTTTTATTTATGGAATCTGTAATGCAATATGTTCTTCTATCCCGAGAGCAACTGATACGGGATCATATATCCATGTCGGTCCGGAAATAGGAGTGGCAAGTACAAAAGCATTTACGGGACAGGTGATGGTATTGACCATGCTTGCATTGGCATTAGGAAAGGAGCGCGGTACAATTGGAGACGTGGAATACAGAGAACTTGTATATGAACTCCATTCTATACCGGAGAAAATGAAGATTCTTTTGAAGGATAGTGAAAGAATCAAGGATATATCCCGTATATTTACATACGCACATAATTTCTTGTATCTCGGACGCGGCTACAATTATCCTGTAGCCCTGGAAGGTGCTTTGAAACTGAAGGAAATAAGTTATATACATGCAGAAGGTTATCCGGCTGCAGAGATGAAGCATGGACCTATTGCTCTTATTGACGAGGAAATGCCGGTTGTCGTGATAGCAACAAAAAATCCTTTGTATGATAAACTGATGAGCAACATACAGGAAATAAAAGCCAGACGTGGTCGTGTGATTGCTATTGTGTCTGAAGGTGATACACGGGTGAAAGCTTTGGCGGACGATTGTATTGAGCTTCCTCATACAGTGGAATGCCTTGAACCTATGCTTGCCACGATTCCACTTCAGATGCTGGCTTATTATATAGCTGTATGTAAAGGCAAGAATGTGGATCAGCCGAGAAATCTTGCAAAATCGGTTACTGTGGAATAAAGAAAATACCGCTTTCTTGTAAAAAGGAGTCTGTGTATCTTTGGGTGCTGAAAATGATTCTCAGTATTGACGATACATGCCTGAAAAAGAAATGCGACAAATCAATAAAGATTGTAATTTTAATTAGGTAGAAAGAAGAGAAAGTATTATGGAGCCTCTCAAACATGAATGCGGAATAGTGATGATTCGTCTGAGGAAGCCACTGGAGTATTACCAGCAGAAATATGGTACTTGGATGTATGGCCTGAATAAGCTTTATCTCATGATGGAGAAACAGCATAATCGAGGTCAGGAAGGTGCCGGTGTCAGTTGTGTGAAGATAGAAGCTGAACCCGGGGAGGAATACATGTTTCGTGAAAAGGCTCTTGGATCGGGAGCTATTACTGAGATATTCTCAAATGTGCATAAAAACTTTCATGGTTATATGCCAACTCAGATAAATGATGCTTCATTTGCAAAGAGCAATCTTCCATTTGCTGGAGAATTATATATGGGCCACCTTCGGTATTCAACTACCGGAAAGAGTGGTCTTTCTTTTGTCCATCCGTTTCTGCGCCGTAATAACTGGAGGGCGAAGAACTTGTGCTTGTGTGGAAACTTCAATATGACGAATGTGGATGAGGTCTTTGCCGAGATTACAAAGACCGGACAGCATCCTCGTGTTTATAGCGATACATACATCATGCTTGAGCAAGTGGGGCACAGACTTGACCGTGAGGCTGAAAGGTTGTTTGTACAGGCAAAGGAAAAAGCACTCTCCGGATATGATATCACCAATTATATTGAGGATAATATAAAAATGGAAAATGTGCTTGCTACTGTTGCGCCTCTTTGGGATGGAGGATATGTGGTTTGCGGACAAACCGGTAGTGGCGAAATGTTCTCTATGCGTGATCCTTGGGGCATACGTCCGGCTTTCTATTATTTTGACGATGAGATTCTGGTTGTGGCAAGTGAGCGTCCTGTAATACAGACTGCTCTTGGACTTGAATACGAGCATATAAAGGAATTGTTGCCCGGACAGGCTGTGATTGCTGACAAAAAGGGAAATGTTCGGTTCTCCCAAATCATTTCACCTAAGCCAAATCGTGCTTGCTCTTTTGAACGGATATATTTCAGCCGTGGTTCTGACCGTGACATATATCAGGAACGTAAGTCGCTTGGAAGACAGCTGCTTAATCCTATATTGAAGGCGATAGATTATGACATTGACCATACGGTGTTTTCTTTTATTCCGAATACGGCAGAAGTTGCCTATTATGGAATGCTGGATGGCTTCAAGATGTATGTTAATGAACTGAAGATAAAAGAGATTGAGGCGCTGGGACATAAGCCAACTCATGAGGAATTATCCCGTATCTTGAGTTCAAGAGTAAGAAGTGAGAAGGTTGCGATAAAAGATATAAAGCTTCGTACATTTATAACGGAGAGCAATTCACGTAACGATTTGGCTGCACATGTTTATGATATTACATACGGTTCATTAGAGCCGTATGTGGATAATCTTGTGATTATTGATGACAGTATTGTACGTGGTACGACGTTGCGGGAAAGTATCATTAAAATTCTTGATCGTTTACATCCTAAGAAGATTGTGATAGTTTCTTCTTCTCCTCAGGTTCGTTATCCTGATTATTATGGTATAGACATGTCTAAAATGAGTGAGTTCATAGCTTTTAGAGCTGCTGTAGAACTACTTGAAGACAGAGGACTCTCAGATGTGATAAAATCTGTTTATGAGAAGAGCATACACCAGATGAATCTTCCGAAAGAACAGATGGTGAACTATGTAAAGGAAATATATGCTTCGTTTACGGATGAAGACATCTCGAAAAAAATGGTAGAGATGTTGCGTGCACCGGAAGTAGAAAGTGAGATTGAGATTGTATATCAAAGTCTTGAAGGGCTTCATCATGCTTGTCCGAATCATCCCGGCGATTGGTATTTCTCAGGAGACTATCCTACTCCGGGAGGTGTACGGTTGGTGAACAAGGCATATATCGATTGGTATGAGAATGTATATATGAATGGTAAATAATAAAACAACAAATCATAACATAATGAGAAACGTAACACTTATATTAGACGACGGAACTCGATTCCATGGTAAGTCTTTTGGATATGAGAAGGCTGTGGCAGGAGAGGTTGTTTTTAACACGGCGATGACAGGTTATCCTGAAAGTCTTACAGATCCATCTTATGCTGGTCAGTTGATGGTGCTCACATATCCTTTGATAGGAAATTATGGAGTGCCGGCTTTTTCGTTTGAATCGAACGGACTTGCCACTTTTATGGAAAGTGAGAAGATTCATGCAGAAGCCATCATTGTTAGTGACTACAGTACGGAGTTTTCGCATTGGAATGCCAAAGAAAGTCTTGCAGAATGGTTGAAACGTGAGCAGGTACCGGGAATTACAGGCATTGACACTCGCGAACTGACAAAAATGCTACGCGAACATGGTGTTATGATGGGAAAAATTATTTTTGACGATGAACCGGAGAACATTCCTACTGCTCAATATAGTGGGGTGAATTATATTGCGAAGGTTTCTTGCAAGGAGGTCATCAGATATAACGAGGGTGCTGGAAAGAAAGTTGTCCTTGTTGATTGTGGAGTAAAACAGAATATTATAAGATGTCTGTTGAAACGTAATGTGGAGGTCATACGTGTTCCTTGGAATTACGATTTCACGGATTTGGAATATGACGGATTATTCTTGGCTAATGGTCCCGGCGATCCTGATACTGCAGTGGAAGCTGTTGAGAACATCCGCAAAGCTATGGCAAAGAATGCCAATCTTCCTATTTTCGGTATTTGTATGGGTAATCAGCTTTTGGCAAAAGCCGGAGGTGCAAAGATTTACAAATTGAAATACGGTCATAGAAGTCATAATCAGCCGGTACGTCAGGTTGGAACGAACCGTTGTTTTATTACAAGTCAGAATCATGGATATGCTGTCGATAATGATTCGTTGGGAAGTGACTGGGAGCCTTTGTTTGTGAATATGAACGATGGTTCGAATGAAGGAATACGTCATAAGACGAATCCTTGGTTTTCTGCACAGTTTCATCCTGAAGCAGCCAGCGGACCTGTAGATACCGAGTTTTTGTTCGATGATTTCGTACAACTTTTATAATTGCTGTAATTAAAAGCGAAACAGTGCCCACTGTTTTACAGAATCACAAAGAAAAAAACAACAATGAAAGACGAGAATATAAAGAAAGTCCTGATATTGGGTTCAGGCGCACTTAAGATTGGCGAAGCTGGTGAATTTGATTATTCTGGTAGTCAGGCTTTGAAGGCCCTTAGAGAAGAAGGTGTTGAAACGGTGTTGATAAACCCTAATATTGCTACGGTGCAGACTTCTGAGGGTGTGGCTGACAGAATTTATTTTCTGCCTGTTACTCCGTTCTTTGTAGAGAAGGTTATTCAAAAGGAGCAGCCTCAGGGTATTCTTTTGGCATTTGGCGGACAGACTGCTTTGAATTGTGGTGTACAGCTTTATGAGCAGAAGATTCTGGAGAAATATAATGTAAAGGTGCTCGGTACTCCTGTACAAGCCATAATTGATACAGAAGACCGTGAGCTTTTTGTGAAGAAGCTCGATGAGATAGACGTAAAGACTATTAAGAGTCATGCTTGTGAAAATACTGAGTCAGCCAGAGCAGCAGCAAAAGAGTTGGGATATCCGGTCATCATACGTGCTGCATACGCATTGGGCGGACTTGGTTCCGGTTTCTGTGACAATGAAGAGGAACTGGATAAAATTGCAGAAAAAGCTTTTTCTTTTTCTCCTCAAGTACTTGTTGAGAAAAGTCTGAAAGGCTGGAAAGAAATAGAATATGAAGTTGTAAGAGATAAGTACGATAATTGTATTACTGTTTGTAATATGGAGAATTTTGACCCTCTCGGCATTCATACGGGAGAGAGTATAGTCATAGCTCCAAGTCAGACTCTTACCAACTCTGAATATCACAAATTACATGCATTGTCTATTAAGATTATACGTCATATCGGTATTATTGGAGAATGTAATGTGCAATATGCATTTGACCCAGAGTCAGAGGATTATAGGGTTATAGAAGTGAATGCACGTCTGTCACGTTCTTCTGCCTTGGCATCTAAGGCTACGGGGTATCCTCTTGCTTTTGTAGCAGCTAAACTCGGTATGGGATACGGATTGTTTGAACTGAAGAATTCAGTGACGAAGACAACAAGTGCATTTTTCGAACCAACACTTGATTATGTGGTATGTAAGATACCTCGTTGGGACCTTGGAAAATTCCGTGGTGTAGATCGCGAATTGGGCAGTTCCATGAAGTCCGTAGGTGAGGTGATGGCTATCGGACGTACATTTGAGGAGTCTATTCAGAAAGGTCTTAGAATGATTGGACAGGGACTGCATGGATTTGTTGGTAACAAAGAATTGCAGATTGAGGATATAGACAATGCACTGAAGGCACCAACCGATAAGCGTGTGCTGATTATAGAGAAAGCTCTTACTTTGGGCTATACTATTGATCAGATTCATAGCCTCACTAAAATTGATAAATGGTTCCTTCAGAAATTGCAGAACATAAGGAATACATATATCGAGCTTCAGAAGAAAGGTGCTTTGAACAATGTGGACGTAGAACTGATGCGTCGTGCGAAAGTGGAAGGATTTACTGATTTCCAGATTGCACGTGCAATAGGGCTTGAAGCACGGATTGATAGTGAGGCTGCAATTGGTATGGTTCGTAAATACCGTAAAGAACTTGGTGTTTTGCCTGTAGTAAAGCAGATAGATACGCTTGCAGCAGAATATCCGGCTCAGACCAATTACCTTTATCTTACATATAGTGGTGTTGCCAACGATATAAACTATGAGAATGACAAGAAATCCATTATTGTACTCGGTAGTGGAGCTTACAGAATCGGTTCAAGCGTAGAATTTGACTGGTGTGGTGTACAGGCGCTTAACACGATACGTAAGGAAGGTTTCCGTTCTATTATGATTAATTATAATCCGGAGACTGTTTCTACAGACTACGATATGTGTGATCGTTTGTATTTTGATGAGCTTACCTTTGAGAGGGTGATGGATATTTATGAACTTGAATGCCCTTATGGAGTAATAGTTTCTACCGGCGGTCAGATACCAAACAATCTTGCGATGCGTCTTGATGCAGAACAGGTTCCTATTTTGGGTACTTCTGCTAAGAGCATTGATAATGCGGAAGACCGTGACAAGTTCTCAGAGATGCTCGATCGTATAGATGTGGATCAACCGAAGTGGAGTGCGCTGACTTCTATGGAAGATATACATGAGTTTATTGACAAGGTTGGTTTCCCTGTACTTGTCCGTCCAAGCTATGTGCTTTCTGGAGCAGCCATGAATGTATGTTCTAATGAAGAAGAACTGGAACGCTTCCTTCGTTTGGCTGCGAATGTGTCAAAGAAACATCCTGTTGTCGTCTCTAAGTTCCACGAACATAATAAGGAAATAGAGATGGATGCAGTTGCACGTGATGGAGAGATTATTGCATACGCTATATCTGAGCACATTGAGTTTGCCGGTGTACATTCCGGAGATGCCACAATACAGTTCCCTCCACAAAAACTTTATGTTGAAACTGTACGTCAGATAAAGAAAGTATCTCGGCAGATTGCGAAAGAACTGCATATATCCGGTCCTTTCAATATTCAGTTCCTTGCAGAGAAGAATCATCTTAGGGTTATTGAATGTAACTTGCGTGCATCGCGCTCATTCCCTTTTGTCAGCAAGGTTCTGAAGATAAATCTCATAGAGATAGCAACCAGAATAATGCTTGGATTGCCTGTTGAGAAACCTGCCAAGAATCTTTTTGATTTGGATTATGTAGGTATAAAGGCTTCGCAGTTCTCTTTCAATCGTTTGCAGAAAGCTGACCCTGTGCTTGGAGTCGATATGTCATCAACGGGAGAGGTTGGATGTCTTGGTGACGATACGGCATCAGCTTTGTTGTGTGCCATGTTGTCTGTGGGACACCGCATACCAAAGAAGAACATATTACTTTCTACCGGAACAGGAAAGCAGAAAGCAGAAATGCTGGATGCTGCGCGCCAGTTGATAAACAACGGTTATAGTCTGTACGCAACAGGAGGCACAAGCCGTTATCTTGCAGATAATGGTATAGAGAATACTCTTGTCTATTGGCCGAGCGAGGCTCCTCAACAGCCGCAGGCTCTTGACTTGTTGCACAATCACGAAATAGACTTGGTGGTGAATGTGCCGAAAGACCTTACTGTTTCTGAACTTTCCAATGGATATAAGATACGTCGCGCTGCGATAGACTTGAATATCCCGCTTATCACCAATTCACGTCTTGCATCTGCGTTTATTGATGCCTTCTGCTCAAAGAGCCTTGATGATATAGCAATCAAAGCATGGGAAGTTTATTAATCACTAATTTATTATAGAAAAGAAAGCACAGGGATATTCAGATACTACAGTCTCTATATCTCTGTGCTTGATTTTGATAAGCTGGAGTGTCACTTCTTTCAGCCTGTAAATAATTGGATATGAGAATTGATATTATAACCGTATTACCCGATTTGTTTGGTAGTTTCTTTGATGAATCCATAATAGGTCGTGCTCAAAAGAAGGGGCTTGTCGAGATACACGTACATAACTTGCGGGATTATACAAAGGACAAGCATAAGAGGGTAGATGATTATCCGTTTGGTGGAGGTTCGGGAATGATAATGCAGATACAGCCTATTGCAGATTGTATTGCATTTTTGAAAGAGAAGCTTATGACTGAGAAAGGGGAGGAGTATGATGAGATTATTTATACTTCGCCCGACGGAGGCTTGTTCTCACAGCCTGTGGCTAACGAACTGAGCCAGAAAAAGAATATTATTATCTTGTGCGGACACTATAAAGGAATTGATCAGAGAGTTCGCGATAAACTCATTACCCGCGAGTTGTCTGTCGGAGATTATGTCCTTACTGGTGGTGAGCTTCCGGCAGCTGTCATGACAGATGCCATTGTGCGTGTTATTCCCGGAGCAATAGGGGATAGTCAGGCTGCTCTTGACGATTGTTTTCAAGACGGACTGCTTGCTCCGCCTATTTACACTCGCCCTGCAAACTATGAAGGCTTTGGGTCTGTTCCTGAAATTCTGCTATGCGGTGACCCCAAGAAAATACGTGAATGGGAGATTCAGCAGGCAATAGAACGAACGAGAAGCCTGCGCCCTAATTTGTTAGATGAAAAATAAACTCTATACTAATATATTATAATCAATAAAAGAATTATGATGAAAGCAATATCAACATTGAATGCGCCTGCAGCTATAGGTCCATATAGCCAGGCTATTGAAGCAAACGGAACAGTATATGTCAGCGGTCAGCTTCCTATAGACCCTGCAACAGGCAATTTCGTAGAAGGCGGAATTAAAGCTGAAGCTCGACAGAGCTTGACAAACATTAAGAATATTCTTGCTACAGTGGGACTGGATATGAAAAATGTGGTTAAAGTAACAGTTCTCTTGGCAGACATGAGTAGTTTTGCTGATGTGAATGAAGTCTATGCCGAGTTCTTCGAGGCTCCTTATCCGGCACGTTCCGCTTTTGCAGTCAAAGCACTGCCTAAAGGTGGAAATATTGAAATAGAAGCTATTGCAGTAAAATAAAAGCAGAGGATATGGGCATGTCTGATTTCCGTCTTCCGGCAGAATGGGAGGAGCAAGAGTTTGTTCAGCTTACTTGGCCGCATGATGAGACCGATTGGGCTTCAATACTTGATGAAGTTGAAGAGTGCTATTGCAATATGGCGAAGGAAATAGCCTTACGCGGCAATCTGCTTATTGTAACCAACGATTCGCTTCGCACTCGCCGGATATTGGAGAATCACGGTGTTTCCGCTGAAAATATAAGATTATTTGAGTGCGACACAAATGATACATGGGCGCGTGACCATGCGTTTATCACATGTGTTCAAGGAGAGACAAGACTGTTGACAGACTTCTGTTTCAACGGTTGGGGTATGAAATTTGCGGCAAACTATGACAACCAGATTAATCGCAAGCTCTATGAAAGCGGAATGGTGGAAGGAGTATATGTGCCGTGTCTTGATTTTGTTCTTGAAGGCGGAGCAATAGAAAGTGACGGCTACGGCACGATTATGACCACATCGTCCTGTCTTCTTGCTCCTAATCGTAATGACTCTATGACTTGTGCGGATATAGAGAAGCAGCTACTCGCTTTTTTCAATGCCAAACGTGTTTTATGGATTCACCACGGATATTTAGCCGGAGATGATACAGACGGACATGTTGACACTCTTGCACGGCTGTGTCCGGACAATACGATTGCCTATGTACAATGTTCTGACCCGGATGATGAGCATTTCGCTGAGTTGAAGATGATGGAAGATGAGCTTAAAGCATTTCGCACTTTTTCCGGTGAATCTTATAACCTGATACCTCTTCCTATGCCGGATGCGGTGTATGGAGAGGATGGAGAGCGTCTTCCTGCTACGTATGCTAATTTTCTTATTATGAATACAGGCGGGAAGAAGGCTGTCATATACCCAACTTATTCTCAGAAAGACAATGACAGGATAGCCAAAGAACAATTGTCAAGGGCTTTTCCTGACTATGAGCTTGTAGGGGTTGAATGCTCAACTCTTATCAAGCAACATGGTTCCTTGCATTGTTGTACAATGCAATATCCGAAAGCATAAAAAACTGTTTCTTAATAGTATGCGGACATCTTTGACAGAATCCTTCTTTGTTTAAGCTGGATTTTTTCAAAGACTTCTTTTATAACAATGGTTCGTAAAACTTTTAATAAAAAAGCTCTATGAACCATTGTTGTATATTTTACCTGCTGATATTTTTGTTCTGTTTCTATTGGAATGATTCCAAAAAAGGCATAAGTATTGAGCGTCTTAGTTGCTATAGAATTGAATCTCCATAAAAATTTTTTTGAATTCGTTTTTTTGAGGTATGTGTAATTTGATAAAATGATAGCATATTTCGTAATATTTGGTCGTAATTTAATTATTTGCATTAAAATACTGTCTTTTTGATTTTGTCAAATGTTAAAATTCAAAGTCCTCTGGAACGCTTCAAAATGAAGCGCGCCGAACTTTTCTCGAAGAACGGGGATTCTACGCGCATTTCGTGAAGCCTCTGAGAATTGTGAAATAGTGTTTCATTTTGAAACGGTTCTTTTACATTTATTTATTCCTTGCGAAGAGTTTTTTGAAAAAAAGTACTAAGTTCCTAAATTTCTGGCGCACAGTCGTCACATTTCCAGCGCACTGTTTTTTTAACCACAGTGCGCTGCTTTTTTATTTGCTGTGCGCTGAAAATTTGGCAACAGCGCGCTGAAATTTGAAAAGCAGTAGGAAGCCGAGAAAAAGGCAGTTTGCATCGGCTGAAATGTTAAGAAATGTATAATTTACTGCTTTAGAAGAGTATCTGAACAAAAACTTAAAAATAAGTGATTTCAAGCTGGTTTTAGAGTGTAAAAATAGTTAATTTTAATGTAATGTATTAATAATCAATAAATTATCAGAGTACTCAAAACATTCAAAAAATTGCGTCCGGCACGTTTTTTTTGAGTATTTTGAGGAATTTTTTATTTTGCTGATTGTCAATTAGTTATCTTGAAGCTAAAATTTTCGTCTGTTCGTCGTCAGCCCAAGATGGCTTCAAATGTTAAATTTACGTTTTGACTGAAAATATCATTTTGTCAAATCGAAAAATGCTGTTTTTGTGTACTTTTTTTGCTGTTTTCAGTGGATGTATTCAATGTTGGTCTAAGCAGGGAGTTTGTGAATATCCCTGCATGATTATAAGAAATAAAGTTTAGCGGAAAATTTGACATATTCAGTTAAAAACCACTTCTTAGAAGTGGTTTTTAACTGGCAAAAGAAAAAATATGTCGTTCTTGAACTCAAAATCAGCAGGTTGGTCGGATAAATCCAGAGTATGTCCGATTGGGCATTCTTTAAGAATCCAAGGTGAATATGGAACGCAGTTCTGCATCAGACATTGAGGAAATCCATTTTTCGCCTGTACCGACAGTGAGTTCGGCAAGTTGTTTTTTATCTTGGATTATTGCATTTATTTTTTCTTCGAATGTCCCTTTGGTGATGAAACGATAAACCTGAACATTGCGGTGCTGTCCGATACGATAAGCACGGTCTGTGGCTTGGGCTTCAACTGCCGGATTCCACCACAAGTCGAAATGAATTACATTGGTTGCAGCCGTGAGGTTCAGTCCGGTCCCTGCCGCCTTGAGAGTAAGTACAAAAACTTGGGCTGAGCGTTGATTCTGGAAATGTTCTACCATTTCTGTTCGTTTTTTTAGTGTACATCCTCCATGATAGAACATCGATGCGATATTTGCTTTGTCAAGCATCTTTACAATCAAGTCGCCCATTTCCTTGAACTGAGTAAAAATCAACACTTTTTCTCCGCTGCTCACGATGCTTCTGATAAGGTCTATAAGCATCATCGTTTTTCCGGAAAGTTCAGCATCGTCCTGCTTTGTTTTTAGGAACTGTGCCGGATGGTTGCATATCTGCTTGAGAGCCATTATCATTTGCAGTACGAGTCCTTCACGTTTGAACAGCGATTCTTTGTCTTGTCCTCCCATACTCTCAATCTCACGCATAGCTTCATTGAGGGTTTGTTGATATAATGCTGTCTGTTCTGTGGTCAGCAAAGCATATTCATCACGTTCTGTCTTGTCTGGGAGGTCGGATATGATTGACTTGTCGGATTTCAGACGTCGCATCATGAACGGGGCAGTTGTTGCTTTGAAGCGTTCAGCGACATCTTTGTTGCCTTCAATCTGAATGGGACGTCCGTATTGGGTGTTGAACTCTTTAAGTGAACCCAGCAAACCTTTGTTGGCAAAATTCATTATGCTCCAGTATTCCGATAGACGATTTTCGACAGGTGTGCCGCTCATGGCAATATGCGCACTGGCTGTGATGGAATTGATAGCTTTAGTCTGGGTTGTAGTGGTGTTCTTTATGTTCTGAGCTTCGTCAATGACAAGGAGTTCCCACTTCTGTTTTTTGAGTTTATCTACATCGCTGCGCACTATTCCGTAGGATGTAAGCAGCACATCAGCATCAAATTTGTCGATATTACGCATCGTTCCGTGATATACACAGACAGTCAGTGCCGGAGCAAAACGAGCGCACTCTTGTTGCCAGTTGGTCAACAGACCTGTTGGGGCTACGACTAAAGCTTTGTGTTTGTCCAGACGGTTGTTTTCTTTGAGGTGGAGCAGAACAGCGATGACTTGAATGGTTTTTCCAAGACCCATGTCATCGGCTATTATGGCACCAAATCCAAGTGAAAGGTTATGTACCATCCATTCGTAACCTCTCAACTGATAAGGGCGCAGATTTGCTTGAAGTCCGTTTGGTGCGGGGAGTGGTGGTAGTTGTCTGAACTTGTCAAGAAGTTCACGACATGCTGAGGTGATAGTGACAGGAGCATCCTTATAGTTTTCAGCAAGAGCTACAGCCAATATTTCCTGTGGAGTCATCTTTCCTCCTTTTGCCAACTGCTTGCTGATTCGTTCCAACTCTTCTGGGGTGGCATAAATATAGCGTTCTTTGAATTTGATTAATTCACCGGCATGTTGCATCATTTCTTGAAATTCTTCTATCGAAACTGATGTGTCGCCTAATGAAATCTCCCAGTCGAAAGTCAGTAATTCATCAATACGTACATAACTCTTTGTGTTGCCGACATCCTTTCTGTCGATTTTCATTGATACCTTGGGAGTTACAATCTCGCGAAGCGACTTCGGCAGAGCAATATCCAGACCGAGAAGCCGCATCAGTGGTAGTGTCTTGAATAGGAAAGACACAAACGAGTGGGAATCGAATGTCATGGGATTCCTGCCGTATCCGATGATATAGTCACGCAACCCCGGCATGTAATCAATCAGTGCCGTGAGTTTGGTCATAACTTCAAGTTTCTGCTGCTGAAAATCCGTATTGTCGATGAAGTCGGTGAATGGAGTGTGTCTTTTAAGCGCACCTTGGGGAACTGTGGGGACTATAAAAAGAGAGACAGTGAACTTTGTTCTTCTTTCCTCCACGTGTAGTGCAAATTCACAATCATCATGGAGCATAAAGAACTTGTCCGTCCAGACATTGATTCCTCCGGCAATACCGCCTTGACCGATAGCATCGAAACTTTGCGGTTCATCGAGGAAGAAGATTCTAAACAAGGGGGTAAAGTCGTGTCGAATATTTCTTCCGATTTGTGAAATCATGGTGTTGAGCATATTGCATAGCAACCATTCACCACCATTTTCTACACATTTTCTCCTGAATACAACAGCTGTTTGCGGAATGCTTTTTGTAATATTATTGACTATTGTGCGTATTTCGGAATGAAGGATGGCAGGTTGCCACATTATTCTATAGTTTTTCCCGACAGAAACAATACGTGGTATTACATCTTGACGTGAAAGCAGATTGGCTGCGAGCAACCACATTTTATGTACAACTTCCAGCCAAGGCAGATTTGTAAGATATGATTCAGGATTTACTCCGGACAGTCTTTTTATGAACTCTTCAAAAGGAATGACCTTCGTCTTCTTGTCGGGAGAGATAAGTTTAACTTCCGTCTCATATTTAGAGGTTATACTGAATGCAATATCTGTTTCCGGTTCAAAGGTGTCATTGGACTCTTCATTTCCGAAAATGGTGTTCAATGTTTTGGCTGCTGACTTGCTGATTGTGCCGAGATATTTGACATATTCTTTTTTGAAGTTACCCTCTATTGAAAATGGAGGGTCGTCTGTTAGCAATTCAAGCAATTCGTTGCTGATTGAAGGCAGTTTTGAGAAATCCGGGTATGGGATTGTCCACACCGCTTCTTCGCTACTTGAACTATGGGTTGTCTTAATCAGTTCTTCTATAGAGACAGGATCCAGACTCTTGGCTGCCTCAGTTGTTAGCATTCCTCTTTTCTTCAACTCCTCAAGAAGGTCAAGCCCATGTAGTTCAAACACCAGAAAAGGGTTGTTGTCGATTTCCTCACTTACTTTATATATGACAGCTGCAAGATGTTTGCACGGAACTGCCCAGTCGGGACAGCTGCATTTCATTTCTAAGTCTTTCCATGAAGTTGGAAATACTTGAAGACCGCTCTCTTTGGCTATTTGCAGTACCTCCGAATCGAGTCTGCGTTGCATCAATGAAGCAAGAATAATAGGATGTGAGGTTAGTTTGTCAACAAAATCATTAATCTTGGTTTTGTCAAACTGAGAAACTTCAATGATTTCTTTATAGGGTGTGGGGCGGGAACCGGCTACGCGTGCAGAGATACGTCCCTTTTTTATTTCAATACTTCTCACACAGCCGTTGCGTGCATAACGTGCACCACGAGGCAGACGGTTGCCATAGTCTATATGAGTAAGAGAGTTAAGCCATTGCTCTCCCCACCATGTTGTTCCAAATTTTTTTACCATGTTTTAAAGGAAAACGTCTGTAGATAATTTTTTAGACGTTTGTATGTGTGTAGATTTATATGTTTAGATGTTGTTTCGACCATAATTATATATTTCCCATTGTATCGAAACAGCATCCAAACATATTGAATTTTGCAGGTTCTGTATTTTCAGAATCCTTGTCGGCTGATTATTTCTTCTTGAACAAGAATCCGGTTTTCATTCCCTTGTATGAGGATGCAACTCCTGACAATGCTGATATGGTGGTGTTCGACGATGCAGCTCCGAGTGTTTGAGCAGCAGACATTAGCTTAGACGAATCAAATGTTATGGCAAGGTTGTTGGCTGATACTGTGGCATACGCTGTAGCCAAATTAAATCCGAGATCACCTTTGATGGTAAGCAGGTGGGTCTTGTTGTCATATTCGTATGAACCCGTATGTTCCTTTCCTTTGATCGTGAAGGAGCAAGTCTTGTCTTCGTTGAATGTGAACGAGATAGAACCGGCTTTGATGCCAACTTTCTCATAATAAGGTTGGAGTTTCTTTACCACAGCTTGTCCTGCAACTACTCCGCCTGCCTGTGCAAGCAGATTTTCGCTTTCAAATTGTACAGTCGGTTCAGTATATGTCCATGTTCCTACGACGGAAGTTTGCGAAGCGGAAGAAGTCAGCTGACCTATAATACCTCCTATCAGCGAACCTGTATTCATTGTGTTTTCTGTTGAGTTTCCTGCTGCTCCCCCAAGCAATGAACCAAGAATTGCACCCGGACCACCTCCTTCGGCTGTAGTTTGAGTGTTTTCTGATGCTGTTGAATTTGCCGGCATAGAGCCTCCTCCACAGCTGCATACGATACTACACCCTAACAATATGGATGCAAATGAAATTGTTTTGCTTCTTTTCATGTTTTTCTCCCTTTTTGTTATCAACCTGTTTTTCAGACAAGATTGATTGTTTATGAATTTTGTTTATTGTCGCAAAGGTACATGAAATATCTGGAAATGTCGAAAAAAAGGGGACAAATGTCTGTAAGCCTTTGGTGGAGCATGTATTTTCTGTAATTTCTTTGTGACTTCAATCTATTCATCTAAAAAATGCTTTAATTGGGGATTAAGGGAGAAAATGCTGTCTGCTAATCCTTTTGTGACAATGTTTCTGATAAATTCTTTTTCTGTTGGGTATTCATTAACTTCTACCGCTATATAGTCAACATTATCCCCCTACACCTGTATTTTCAGGCTAAATTTGCCGAAAAACTAAAAATCTTATGTACAGGACATAAGAAAATCAAGGCTCCATAATAAAATTTTTGACATCGTTTTTTTGAGAAATTTTTATTCTGACAAAATGATAAGAATTTATATAAAATAAAATCTTTATTGATGCTTTTATACTGTATTTGTGACTTTTTGATTTTGTTAAATGTTAAAATTCCAAGCCCTCTGGAACGCTCCAAAATGAAGCGCACTGAACTTTTCTTGAAGAATGGGGATTCTACGCGCATTTTTTGAAACGTCTGGGATTTGTGAAATAGTGTTTCGTTTTGGAACGGCTCTTTTACATTTGTTTATCTTCGGTGAAGAGTCTTTTTGAAAAAACTACTAAGTTTTCAAATTTTCAGCGCACTGTTTTTTTCTTCACAGCG
>JAGASY010000042.1 GCA_017621515.1 Bacteroidaceae bacterium | reverse complement strand
CCACCTCATCCCATCCCGAACCGCGAAGTTAAGCCCGCCCGCGCCGATGGTACTGCACCGCAATGCGGGAGAGTAGGTCGCCGCCGTGCCTCGTCCCCCCTCCGCCCCCGACACACGGGACGGAGGGGGATTGCTTTTTCAGGGGAAGTGCCGGTCCTCCACGGATGGGCCTGGAACGCTCCGTTGCAGAACTGTTCGCTGATGCCGGATGAGGAGTTCTGGAGGACTCTTTCGGACGGAGAGGCATCTATGTGGAGGATTTTTGACGCTTTTTATGACTCTATACTTAAAAAAGCATACATTAAATAATGCTTTGATTTTAATTAATTTGTATCTTTGCACCTTGAATGGATAAGATGGAAAATTATATTATAGATTTAACTGACTCACGGATTGTAGGCACGTCTTATGAATTTGTGATAGGTGATTCTTTTTTTGAGCAATTTGGCGGTATAATTTCTCGTGGTGATATTCATACTGTGGTTACATGTGAGTATTCTGGAAGTTTGTTTAGATTTTCTATTCATTCTGAGGGAAAGGTTATAACACCATGTGACCGTTGTTTGGCTGATGTTGAGTTGATGATTGATACAACAGATATGCTTGTAGCTAAATTAGGTACTTCATATTCTGATGATGGTGACTGTGTTACTGTTGATTCAAATGATGGTGAACTTGATTTGTCCTCATTTATATATGAGTTTATAACTCTCAGTTTGCCTGTAAAGCGTGTACACAAAGATAACGAGTGTAATCTTGAAATGATTTCTGTGCTGAAAAAGTATCAGATAGACATTGAAAGTGAAGACTTGTGATTTATATAATTAAATGTAGAGATTGATATAAGATTTGTAGAATAAAAGATAAATAGTTATAAATTAAAAAAGTAGTAAAATGGCACATCCTAAAAGAAGACAGTCAAAGACAAGAACTCGTAAGAGAAGAACTCATGACGGTGCAGTTGCTCCAACATTGGCGATATGCCCAAATTGTGGAGAATTCTATGTGTATCACACTGTATGTTCGGCTTGTGGATATTACAGAGGTAAGGTTGCAATAGAAAAAGAGGCTGCAATTTAATAAAACAAATAGTCGGAGAATGCTTTTAATAGTATTCTCTGGCTAATTTTTATTTTAAATCTATGGAAAAAATAAATGCTGTTATTACAGGTGTAGGAGGTTTTGTTCCAAGCTATATTCTTGATAATGAAGAGATGTCAAGAATTGTGGACACTTCTGATGAATGGATAATGGAGCGTATTGGTGTCAAGACGCGCCATATTTTAAAGCCGGAAGAAGGAGTAGGAACATCTTATATGATGACAAAGGCTGTAAAACAGCTGCTTGATAAGACACAGGTTGATCCTGACACAATCGAAGCACTTGTTGTTGCTACAACTACTCCGGACTATCATTTCCCTTCTACAGCTTCACTTGTAATTGGCAATCTCGATTTGAAGAATTGTTTTGGTTTTGACATGGAAGCTGCATGTGCAGGTTTCTTGTATGCAATGGAAGTTGGTGCTGGTATGATTACTTCTGGTCGCCATAAACGTATTATTGTTTGTGGAGGTGATTGCATGTCATCAATGACAAATTATGAGGATCGTACTACATGCCCTATTTTTGGTGATGGTGCAGCATGTGTGATGATGGAGGCTACAACAGAAGAATACGGACTTATAGACAGCTATTTGCGTACTGACGGTAAGGGCTATGAGCATCTTCACATGGCGGCAGGAGGTTCTGCATGTATGCCTTCACATGAGACGGTTGACAAGCGTATGCACTTTGTTTATCAGGAAGGACGTACAGTGTTTAAACATGCGGTAACGAAAATGTCTGATGCTGTTGAGACTATTGCAAAACGTAATAATCTGACAAAGGAAGATATTGCATGGATTGTTCCTCATCAGGCGAATGTCAGAATTGAGACTGCGGTTGCACGTAGAATTGGTGTTGATGAAAGCCATGTGATGATAAACATTGAACACATGGCAAACACATCTGGTGGAACTTTGCCACTTTGTCTTTGGGAATATGAGCCAAAGTTGAAAAAAGGGGATAACCTCATTTTTACAGCCTTTGGTGCAGGATTCTCATGGGGGGCTTCATACATGAAATGGGGCTATGATGGTGATAAGTTCTGCAAATAATTTTCGTTTGTATTATTAATCAATAAGGGAAGACGCATCGCCTGTAACGGTGCGTTTTTTTAATATAATTAAATTATAGAATTTATGCACAAGTCTGGATTCGTGAATATTGTTGGTAACCCAAATGTTGGTAAATCCACTCTTATGAACCTTTTTGTTGGTGAACGTATTTCTATCGCTACATTTAAGGCGCAGACCACTCGTCATCGTATAATGGGAATTATTAATGATGATGAAGTACAAATTGTGTTTTCCGATACTCCCGGGGTGTTGAAACCGAATTATAAACTTCAGAAGTCAATGCTTGCTTTTTCTGAGAGTGCTCTCAATGACGCAGATGTGCTTCTTTACGTGACGGATCCGATAGAAAAGGTTGACAAGAATAGTGGTTTCTTGCAGAAAGTTGCCAAGATGACAGTTCCCGTTCTTGTGCTCATTAATAAGATTGACCTTATTGATGAAAAGAAGTTGATAGAGCT
Source organism: Bacteroidaceae bacterium (assembly GCA_017621515.1). Classification (GTDB taxonomy): domain Bacteria; phylum Bacteroidota; class Bacteroidia; order Bacteroidales; family Bacteroidaceae; genus RGIG8745. The sequence continues at coordinate 24,791 of JAGASY010000042.1, read as the reverse complement.
TGTTGAAGAATGGCATACTACATTACCTTCTGCTGAAATAATACCAGTTTCAGCATTGGCAAAGTTTAATGTAGAGCCGATATTAAAGCGTATAAAAGATTTGTTGCCTGAATGTCCGCCCTACTTTGATAAGGAACAATTGACTGATAAACCGGCTCGTTTTTTTGTAAGTGAAATAATACGCGAAAAGATTCTTCTTTATTACGACAAGGAGATACCTTATTCTGTTGAAGTTGGTGTTGAAGCATTTGAAGAAGATAATCATCATATTCATATAAATGCTGTTATTTATGTGGAACGTGATACTCAGAAGGGTATTATTATCGGACATGGAGGTCGTGCATTGAAAAAAGTCGCCACAGAAGCACGCAAGGCATTGGAGAAATTTTTTGGGAAGTCCATCTATCTTGAAACTTTTGTGAAAGTTGATAAAGATTGGAGAAATTCTGATCGAGAATTGAATTTGTTTGGATATAATCCTGAATGATAATTTGTTTTCGGACTTTTTGATGAAAAAAGTGGAAACATAAAGAATAGAATTAAGATTTATGGGAAATTTAGTTGCAATTGTAGGACGTCCGAATGTGGGAAAGTCCACACTTTTCAATAGACTCACACAGACTCGTCATGCTATTGTCAGCGACGAGGCTGGTACAACGCGTGACCGTCAGTACGGAAAATGTGAGTGGGGAAATAAGGAGTTTTCTGTTGTTGATACAGGCGGTTGGGTTGTAAACTCTGACGATATTTTTGAAGAAGAGATTCGTAAGCAGGTACTTATTGCGATTGAAGAATGCGATGTTATACTTTTTCTTGTAGATATTAAGACGGGTGTAACAGATCTTGATATGGCCGTGGCAAATATTCTTCGTCGTTCTTCAGTTCCTACTATTTTATGCTGTAATAAGACCGATTCTAACGAACTTCGCTATGACAGTGCTGAATTTTACAGCCTTGGCTTGGGAGAACCGATGTGTGTGTCTGCAATCAGCGGTAGCGGAACCGGTGATTTGTTGGATGCTGTTGTTGCAAGCTTTACAAAAGCAATGTCGGAGGTAATAGAAGAGGACATTCCGCGTATAGCTGTTGTGGGAAGACCTAATGCAGGAAAATCATCAATTATCAATGCGTTTCTTGACGATTCTCGCAATGTGGTGACTGATATCGCAGGCACGACACGCGACTCTATCTATACAAAATATGATAAATTCGGATTCAATTTCTATCTTGTCGATACAGCCGGAATAAGGAAAAAGAACAAGGTGAATGAGAATCTTGAGTATTATTCTGTCATGCGTTCTATACGCGCCATTGAAAATTCCGATGTATGTGTACTTATGATTGACGCTACTCGTGGTATAGAAGGGCAGGATGTGAATATTTTCCAGATTATACAGAAGAACCAGAAAGGACTTGTGGTGGTAGTGAACAAATGGGATCTTGCGGAAGATAAAAGCAATGCAGCGATAAAGTTCTTTGAGAATGCTATTCGCGAACGCTTTGCTCCTTTCACTGATTTTACCATCATTTTTGCTTCTGCTGTGACAAAGCAGCGTATCTTCAAAGTTTTGGAAGAGGCAAAGAAGGTCTATGACAGCCGTACCAATAAGGTTTCTACAGCAAAGCTCAATGAGACTATGTTGCCTATTATAGAGGCGACTCCACCGCCTTCAATCAAGGGAAAATATATAAAGATTAAATATTGTATGCAGATTCCTGAAACAAGAGTTCCTTCTTTTGTTTTTTATGCTAATCTGCCGCAGTATGTCAAAGAGCCATACAAGCGTTTCCTTGAGAATCAGATTCGCGACCATTGGAATTTCTGCGGAACACCAATAAATATATATATACGTCAGAAATAACATGCGGCTTGTGACTGTCTTTATGAAGAATATAATCTTTTTGTGTTTCCTACTGTTTCTGGTATGTGCATGTAGAGAAGTGGCTGTAGATCCTGTAGATTCTGCAAAGATGGTTCTTGCAGAAGCCCTTGATTCTCTTCATTCTCATAATTATGGCAAATATGTGTCGTCTGTAGATTTTGGAGAGGACATGAGCCATGAACAGCAGAAAGTCATGCTGTATGTGCTTCGGCAGCATCAAGAGAGGCAGGATACATTAAAAGGTTGTGTCTCTTCTTGTGAGATTGTCGATGCTAAACAGGAATCGGACTCTGTCATTACGCTATATTATGAAATGAAGTTTGCAGACGGTGTTTCAGAGGTTAATTCACAGAAGATGGTTCGTGTGGGAGATGTCTGGAAGATACGTGTGCGGAATTGAATAAATCTGGTAAATTGTGTAATAGATTTAGTGATATGTAAACGGCTCCGAAAATGCCATGCAGCATTTTCGGAGCCGTTTTTCTTTTATTCTGTAATATGTCTTTCTCTCTATATATTTTAGGATGACTTATTCATACAGAAAACGCTTTATGTTCTTTTTAGGGGTCTTTTCAAATTCCTTGGTGCGTGATTCCATACTGGAAAGTGTGGCAAACCGTGGAAGATTTGCATTGATGCGGCGGCGATACTGTTCAAGCGAAGCATTATACATGTCGCGTGTCATTCCATGCTGTTCCAGTGTAGTGTCAGAAACATACATCAAAGCAGTCAGTTTTTCTCCTCTTTGTACAACCAGACATTCATCGACGAGTGCGAGAGCCATGATTTTATCTTCAATCTCTTCCGGATAGATGTTCTGTCCACTTGCGCCAAGAATCATGTTCTTCTTTCTTCCCCGGATGAATACATTGCCTTCAGAGTCAATCGTTGCAAGGTCACCCGTGTGCAACCATCCGTCTGCATCAATGGCTTCGCGTGTTGCTTCCTCGTTTTTGTAGTATCCAAGCATCACGTTGGTTCCTCTGCAGATGATTTCTCCCGGAATACTTTCCGGATCTTTGCTCTGTATCTTAACCTCCATGCGTGGCACTTCCTTTCCGCATGAGCCGATGGCAAATTTCTTCCAGTCCTCATAACAAATAATCGGACCGCATTCAGTCATGCCGTATCCGACAGTGAATGGAAACTTTATGCGTTTGAGAAATTCTTCAACCTCTCTGCTGAACGATGCACCTCCAATAATAATCTCGTAGAATTCACCTCCGAAAGCGTTTATCAGTCGTTTGCGTATTGCACGATACACCAATTCCCGTAGAATCGGCATTTTCAGAATGTGCCGTATTTTTCGTTTTTGCAACATCGGGAATATTCTTCCCTTCACCACTTTTTCAATAATCAATGGTACGGCAATGATAATGGCTGGCCGCACTTTGGCAAGAGCTTCAAGAATGATGTTAGGGCTTGGCACTTTGGTTAGATAATGGATATGACAGCCGAGGCACACTTCATACATGAACTCAAAGGAGAAACCGTACATGTGTGCCATTGGTAGCAGAGACAATATGCGGCTGAAAAAGCCTATCCCGAGCCTTTCGTCTGCGAACAGGACATTCGACCACAATGAGCGATAAGGCAGCATTACCCCTTTCGACTTCCCCGTCGAACCGGATGTGTAGCTGAGAAGTGCCATGTCTTCCGGATTCTCGCTTTCGAAACTTATATCTTCTTTCCTTATTCCCTCCGGATACCTCTCTGCCATCACTTTTTCTGCATCGGCAAAAGCGCACAGAGCTGGTGATACACCGGGGAAAGAGCGGAATGTCGATATATTGACCATACATTGACGGTCTATGTTTCTTGACCTGTCATAGACAGATTTGCTGCATATCATCAGTTTGGCCTCAGAATGTGCAAAGATATTGTCTATCTGTTCACCGCTGAAGTCGTATAATATAGGTACAGCCACTGCGCCATAGGTCAGAATCGACAGGAAGGAAATTGCCCACCGGCTACTATTCTTGTCACATAGTGCTATTCTGTCGCCTTTTTGCAGTCCGGCGAGTTCGAATGCTATGTGCATCTGCTTTATTTCTCGTGCCACATCGTGATAGGTGTACGATTCGTTAGTACCGTAGTCGGTAAATGCTTCTCGTTCCCATGCTTTTCTGATAGCGTTCTCCACTAATTTGAGCAGTGAAGTTTCGTTGGTTATTTCTTGGTGCATGATTGCTCATTTTGTTATTATATGCGCACAAATATAGGTAAAAGAATTAAAACTTCATTGCATAAAGTGAAAAAGTTGCATACATAAAGAATAAATGTGCAACTTTTATAAGAGTGTTAAATTTATCGTCTGCTTTTCTTTCCTATTCGTCTAAAATTTGTAAGTTTGCAGATGCATCCATGTGCATAAGACAGTGAATTTACAATAACAACTAATACTAACATACAAAGATGAGAAAACTTTCACTTTTATTTGCTTCGGTGATGATTGCCGGCACCGTGGCTGCACAAAGTAACGGCGGCAGTCTTGAAGGTATGAAAGATGTCAACGGAGTGCGTGATGTCACGCTCGACAGCCTTGCCAAGGCTAACCAAGTGCGCCCTGTGAGTGGTTCAAGCCGTAAAGGAAACAATCCGGTCTTGTTTCTTGTGGGCAACTCCACCATGAGGAACGGAACTCTCGGCAATGGAAATAACGGTCAGTGGGGATGGGGATATTTTGCCCATAACTTTTTCGATGAAAACAAGATTACCGTGGAAAACCATGCGCTCGGCGGCACAAGCCCACGTACATTTTATAAATTCCTTTGGAAGGATGTGCTCAAAGGAATAAGGAAAGGTGACTATGTGGTGCTTGAACTCGGACATAACGACAACGGACCTCTCGATTCCGGTCGTGCCCGTGCAAGCTATAAAGGCAATGATGGCAAGTCGCCTCTTGCCGATGATTCTATTATCGTCACAATAAAAGAGACCGGAGCAGTGGATACAGTCTATACTTTCGGCGGTTATCTGCGCCGGTTCATTGCCGATGTGCGCAGGGTGGGAGCTACACCAATTCTGTTTACGCTTACTCCACGCAATGACTATGAGGCGGATGATACCACGAAGATTCAGCGCAAACTCACCACCTTCACACCTTGGATAAAGGCGGTTGCGGAAGCTGAGAATGTGGCTTGCATCGATCTCAATGACATTTCTGCAAAAAAACTCGAAAGTTACGGACGCTGGAAAACAAACTATCACTTCTTTGGCGACAAAATCCATTCGTCAGAGTTCGGAGCAAAGATGAATGCGGCTTCTGCTGCCGAAGGAATTGCTGCCTCTCCCCATCCACAGTTGTTGGAGCTATTGTCTTTCCTCCGTCTCGATATGATTCAGCCGAAGCGTTGCGATGCGGACAGAAAGGAAGGACTCCCAGTGGTCTTCCTTACCGGCGATTCTACGGTGAAGAATGCTGACAAGGACGAGGACGGTATGTGGGGCTGGGGAAGTCAGGCATATACGGTGTTTGATGAAAAGAAATGTACGGTGGTCAATGCGGCGAAGGCTGGACGCTCCACTCGCACTTATCTTGAGGAGAACCGTTGGGACGAGGTGTATAACTCCATCAAGCCGGGCGACTATGTGCTCATTCAGTTTGGACATAACGATATAGGCGACATTGACAAGAAAAAGGAACGTGGAGTCATTGCTACAGCTGATGACACCTGTCATGTGTATAAACTTGAGTCCAACGGTCAGTACAAAGTCATATACTCTTTCGGATGGTATCTCAAGAAGTTCATACAGGATGTCCGAGAGAAGGGCGGAACTCCGGTGCTCGTGTCCCTCACTCCGCGCAACGAGTGGCACAAAGGCAAGGCTGCCAACGGCGAAAAGGAAAAAAAGGAATATGTGGAACGGAGAAATGACAGCTACGGGCACTGGTATAGACAGGTAGCTGAGGAAACCGGAGTGACTTTCCTTGATCTCCACAACATCACAGCCGATGCACTCGACAAAATGGGCAAGGACAAGGCGGCTGCTATGTTCAATCACGACCATACCCACACTTCGCTTGCCGGTGCACGTCTGAATGCAAAAAGTGTGGCAAAAGGATTGAAGCAATTGAAGTCGCCTGCTGCCAAGTTGTTGAAGTAGAGTTGGAAGGCAAAATATTAAAACAGGCTCCTAATATTTTGCTTGAAATGAAATTCTTTTAAAATTTTTGTTGGAGAATTAAGCCGTTTTGTTTCTTTCTTGAAATGTATGCCAAGTTCTCCTGTCATATTCTCACGAACTCCTCTGTTGCTTTGCAATGGAGGAGTTTGTGAATATACTCACAGACTTGTTTGAAAAAAGCTCCCATAACAAAATTTTTTATATATAAATTTTAACAAATTTATTTTCTGACAAAAAGAAAGTAATTATTGTCGTTTTGGTTTCTTTTTGTTTGTTTTACACTATAATACTATCTTTTTGATTTTGTCAAATGTTAAAATTCCAAGTCCTCTGGCACGTGTCAAAATGAAGCACACCGAACTTTTCTCGGAGAACGGGGATTCTATTCGCATTTTCCAATGGCTCATTGAAATGTGAAATAGTGTTTCATTTTTGACAGACCTTTTACGTTTGTTTATCTTTGGTGAAGAGTCCTTGGAAAAAAAGTACTAAGTTTTCAAATTTTCAGCGCACTGTTTTTTTCTCCACAGCGCACTGCAATTTTCTTTTTAGTGCGCTACAAATTTACGCGCTTAGTAGATTGGAGAAATTTTCAGCGTAGATTTTTTGAAAAAGCACTGAGGAGCGGAGAAAACGACAGCGGAGTTCGGCAGGAATGTTAAGAAATGTATAATCCGTTGTTCTGGAAGAGTGTCTGAACAGGAACTTGGAAGTGGGTGGATTTTGGGCGGAGTTTGGGGACGGGAATGGCGAATTAGGAAATAATATATTAATAATCAGTAGATTACTGAAATACTCAGAAATTTCAAAAAAATGCGTTTGGCGCGATTTTTTGAGCGTTTTTTGAAAATTTTGTATTTAATTGATTATCAATTATTTATCTCAACGACAAAAATTTCGTCTTTTCGCCATCCGAAAAAAAATCGCTCGAAGTGTTAAATTTTCATTTTGGGCGAAAATATCATTTTGTCATTTTGAAAAGTGGCTTTTTGATGTGTTTAAGTGGATGTATTCGACAGACTCCTCCGTCGCTAAGTACATGAAGATTCCAACGGAGGAGTCTGTAAATACACCCACTTTATTCTTTGACAGCTGAATTCAGCTTCTCGTCATGCCTTTCTATTATTTCAATGTGGTCGAGAGAGAGCAGATATTCACCCTCGGCAGAGTTGAGCTGGGCTTTCTGTGCCGATTGCAGGTATATCGGGTAGTCTTTTCCAAGTGGAAGAATGCGGAGTTCAACAGATTTGCCTGCGAGTTCGGATAGTCGGACCAGCATAGGCTTGCCGTTCCAGAAATTATCTTCTACAAGTTTGCCGTTGGCATATATGCGTGCCACATCGCCTTTATAGTCTATTTTCAGGAAGAGGTCAGATAGTTCACTGTCTGTCAGGCCGTCCAGTGTGATGCTCCATACAGAAGCGTTATCGAAGTCTTTGTCAGACGGTTGTTCTGCCACCTTTTGTGAACCGTATTTTACTTCCCTCAACCCTTGGCAAGTTTGTTTCAGGACAAGGTTCGGTTTAAGTTCTTCATGTTTAATCCATGACTCCTCCATCACAGTGCCCGCATCCCCTTTATAGAGAATGCCTCCTTTTCTGCTGTAGTGCATTTTTCTGTCGATGACGAAAGCTGTCTTCGCTTTGGCAGGAGACAATAGGGTGATGTTTTTCCCGTTCACGCAGAATGTCTTGTCCGGTTTCAGTGAATATGTTTTGCCGTTGATGTTCAATTTGGGCTTCTTTCCTGCAATAGTGATGAAATAAAGTCCTCCGTCGGCTTTGGCAAATGGTTGTACGGATTCAGATGTGAATGTCATTCCCTCCCATGCCATGTTCTTGGGAGTGACGCTCGAAGTTCCGTTTTCGTTTAGTATGCGTACATAGTCGTTTCGGAACTCGAAGCATCCTCGGCGGGCATAGTGCTCGCTCAGACTGTCTATGTCGTACATGCTCAGTTCCTCTCCCCAGTCTGCAAGGAACTGGTGGAGAAGGCGGCTTTCGTGGAATGCCGTCTCGTTAGGTTGTCCCATTTCGCCGAGTGGCGATTGGAAGTCGTAGCTTATATGAGGCATGTCGTTATAGTTGGTGACAGCTGAAGCTTGGCATTCAGCCATGCTGTGTTTGGGGTTGTAAGGATTGGAACCTCCGTGGTACATGTAGTATCCTATCAGATTGCTTCCGGAACCGAGTTTGCATATTGCGAGAGGAAGGATTTCCTTTCCGTTTATATTGATGCGGCGATGGTATGCCGGCATCATCCCTCCTCCAAGTTCACATGTGAGATAAGGGTACTGTTGGTCTTTCTTGTCGAGCCGGGTGTCCTGATTCGTTCCGAATGTTTCTGTGGCGATGACACTGCTTATGCGTTGGTCTTTCATGATGAACGCTTTAGGATAGTCGCCCGGCATGTCTGTGAGTTTGCGGTCCCAGAATCCGTCGGCATAGTCGCCGTAGAGAGGTAGCATTTCTCCGAAATCTTTTTCTCCTCCGTTGAGTTTTGGCCATCCGGTGCGTGTGTAGAACGGTAGGTCAAATCCTGTTCTTACGGCAATGTCTTTTAGGTGCATGTAGTAGCTCCACGGACCTCGGCATTCATTTTCTATCTGTATGCCCACGATGGGACCGCCGTGTTTCCACAGCATATCGTTTGCTTGAGCATATATGTTGCTGTATAAACGGCTGGTGGCAGCAATGAATCCCGGTGCTTCACTGCGTAGCTTGTAGTGCTTGGGATTGGAGAGCGATTTCTCCACAATCCAGTTTGGGAAGCCGCCCTGATAAACTTCACCGTGGCAGAAAGGGCCTATGCGAAGTACCACCGGCATCTGTTCTTCTTTGCATATCTCAAGAAAATGATGCAGATTGCGGTTGCCACTCCAGTTCCATATACCTTCTTCTTGTTCGTGATGGTTCCAGAACACGTATGTAGCCAGTATGGTGACTCCTCCGGCTTTCATCTTCCTGATTTCCCGTTGCCATTCATGTTCCGGTAGGCGGCTGTAGTGTATTTCTCCCATGACGGGGACTGTGTGGCGACCATTGATGATGAGTCCGTATGAATCTACCAGAATTGTTTGTCCGTCGGGTTTGGCGGCTGTACCGAATTTGAAATGAGATTGCGCACAAACTACAGTTGCAGATAAGGTCAGCAGACAGCTGATGATAGTCTGTTTCATGGATGTATTAAGAATTAAGGGGTGGATTTTTATGAAATTCTGAAACTGTATGCCTGATGAATGATGTCGGCATACAGTTTCAGAATCTTGAATATATAGGTCTATTTCTTCATGAAATAGCGAATGAGCATGGCTGCCACTGCAGCAATGAGGATGGCAAGTGCGATATATGCCACAGTCTCGGTGGTATGTACACTTTGCGGATCGAAGCTCATTGCTATGACATGCTTTCCGCTCGGAACATTGATGGCGCGGAGTACGTAGTCGGCACGCGCAATGTCAACTGGTTTTCCGTCTATTGTTGCTTTCCATCCCGGATAGTATATTTCCGAGAATACAACGATTCCATCGTGTTTTGAGTTGGTTTCATATACGGCATGTGTGGCATCGTAGGCGGTCAGTTTCACGGTTGCGGTGCTGTCATGCTTTAGTTCCGTCTGTTCTGCATTACCGATGGCTTCCTTGAACTCTTTGTTGATGATAGCTGTATAGCGAGGATTGCATGTATGCAGCGCATCAATTTCTTCATTGGCATTGTTCACATACTTCACACTGTTTACAAACCAAGCATTACCCATTGCTGTTGGGTTTTCTACCGGAAGCTTGGTGCGTCCGTCTTGTCCTCCGCCGAGGATGAACCAGCGGGTGTTCAACATGTTAAGCACAGGGAACAGGCTGTCGCAGTTTACTTCCTCGAATTTGAATACCGGGTATTTCAGATTCTCTTGCATCATGCGCAGCGTATCCATCCCCGCCATGTTGAGAGCGGTATATACGTTGCCCATTTCTTTGGATATATGCTCCTCTACAAGTTCTTGATAACGGCGAAGTTTTGCTGCATGGTAGCCGCCGATACTGCTGTAGAATGCAGCAGTTGTGTTGTCATTGAAAGTACTTACGGTGAAATTCAATACACGGTAGTCGCGTCCGGTTCCGGAACGGTCGAGAATGTATCGGTCGGCATCAGTCATTTCTATTGCCTGTACTCCGCGAGGATAAACGAACATCTCGTCATTCAGATAACGCTTGTTCACTGTCCACATGTCGAAAAGACAGATGAGGATCAGGGCAATGCAAAGAGTGGCTGAAGGAAGCTTGAATGCCGCCTTTCCGCTATCGTCATATCCTTTCGACTTCACTAATTTGTTTTCTGCAATCAGTTTTCCGCTGTTCTTGAAGAACCAATACATCAGCACTGCGCCAATCAAGATGATGAACATTGATCGCCATGCATCAGCACTCAGCATGGCACCACGCATGGTGTTGAGGCTTGCCATGATGTTATCGGCCATGATACGGTCGAAATATCCTTTTTCTACGTACTGTGCCATTGCGTTGCGGTCGGCGGAAGATATGCAGTCACCCAGAATGCTTCCGTGTGCGACAGCAAAGACAAGGCAGATTCCTGCTGTGATGACTGTGCTTGCCGTAAGTGCGCGGAGCAGATAAGGACGGCGGGAAGAGTCAGCCGCTCTTTCCACAAACTCTTTCAGTGCCATCATGGCAAGCAATGGAATGGTGAACTCTGCTACTACAAGAATGGAGGAGACTGTACGGAATTTAGCATACATCGGCACATTGTCAATGAACCAGTCTGTCAATCCCATGAAGTTCTTGCCCCATGCCAACATGAATGAAAATAGAGTGGCAAGCAGAAGTGCCCATTTCAACGGATTTCTGTTAGGTATGATAAACAAGGAAAGAACGAACAGCATACAGACGAGTGCACCTACATATACAGGACCGCTTGTTCCCGGTTGTTCGCCCCAGTATTGTGTGAATGCGCCGTAAATACCTGCATTGGTAAACTGGCTGTCAGCTTTCTTCATGGCTGTGGAGTTCATGGACAGAGGCACTGAGGCTCCTCCGTTGATGTTCGGTATCAGCAATGACCATGTTTCGCCTTTGCCGTAGCTCCATGCCGTAATATAACTTCGTTCCAGTCCGGTATTTGTCTGATTCTCTGTCTGTCCGTGCTTCACCAGTTCACTTTTTCCGCGCATGGTGTCCTCTGCATACTTATAGGTATGGTACAGGTTGGAGAGGTTAAGACATACTGCCACCACTGCTGCAATGGCAAGAGTTGCCGTAGCTTTAATGAAACGGACTGTTTGCTTCTTGCGTATAGAATCTATAAGGAAAGCAAAGACTATCAGCAGCTCGGGAATAAGGAAATAGTAGCTCATCTGTACATGGTTCGACAGTATCTGCAATGCAGCGAACACAGCTGTAACTATTCCTCCGCGCAAGTATTTCCCCTTGTAGCAGAGCACGATACCTGCTATTGTCGGAGGTATGTATGCAAGTGTCAGCACTTTCCATATATGTCCGGCAGCAACGATGATGAAGAAGTAGCTTGAGAAAGCCCATACTATGGCACCAAGAGCTGCCATCCATTCACGGAAATCAAATGCGCGCAACAGAATATAGAATCCGAGCATCAAGATAAATATGTAGAATACATAGTCCGGAAGCCACAGGCTATAGACCTTTTCTGCAGCTGACAGAGGCTTCTGTGAATCGTAGCTCGGTGCGATTTGGAATGTAGGCATACCGCCGAATATGGAAGTTGTCCATCGTGGAGTCTCGCCGTCGTGTGTGTCGCGATATTGGTTTAGCTCCACACTGAGTCCAGTTCCGGCTCCGTTGTCGTGCTGCTCTAATCTGCGTCCGTCTATATACGACGGATAGAAGTATATGAGCGCGATTACAGCAAATAGTGCCACGCACAATATGTCGGGCAATAATTGTTTGATTTTGGTGTTCATTGTTTTTATATGTTATAAGAATTTATTTTCCACGTATGGTCGTGATAGATTTGTTTTCGGTTTGAGGAAGTAAAGGTATGAAATATTTGCGACTATCAGACAATATGTCTGCGGTTTTTTCATAGTCCGGCTGATTGCGTCCGTGGGAAGATGAGTGAGACGCTCCATAAAAGCTTAAAAACAGATAATGTGCCTCGGGAGAGTCAATCACCCGGGCACATTATGCTCTGAACTTTTATGTGTTCGCTAAACGTCTTTTTATCTCGTTTATGCTTTCTTGATGTAGTCAACAATCCACGCACCAACTTCTTTCGTGCCGTATTTCTTGCCACCTTCTACTTGGATTTCTGGTGTGCGTACATTTTGGTCAAGCGAAGCGTTGACAGCTTCACGAATAACGGCACCTTCTTCCTTAAGGTCGAAATATTCAAACAACATGGCAACCGAAAGTATCTGTGCCAATGGGTTGGCTATGTTCAAACCTTTTGCCTGCGGCCATGAACCGTGGATTGGTTCAAACACCGGAGTGTGTTCGCCGGTTGAGGCTGAAGGCAGAAGTCCCATAGAGCCGGTAATGCAAGAGCCTTCGTCTGTAAGAATGTCGCCGAAAGTGTTTTCTGTGACCATTACATCGAAGAATTTCGGATCCAGAATCATGCGCATGGCTGCATTGTCAACAAACATGTAGTCTGTAGTTACTTCCGGATATTGCGGTGCCATTTCCTGTGCCACCTTGCGCCACAGACGGCTTGAGGCAAGTACATTGGCCTTATCCACCACTGTCAAATGCTTGTTGCGCTTCATGGCATACTCGAACCCGACTTTCAATATACGTTCCACTTCCGGACGTGTATAATAGTTTGTGTCGTATGCTTTGTCGTCATCCTGATACTTTTCTCCGAAGTACATTCCGCCCGTGAGTTCACGGATGCAGATGAAGTCCGCTCCTCTGACAATTTCGTCTTTCAATGGTGATTTGTGTATCAGACAGTCGAAAGTGGTCACTGGACGCACATTTGCATACAATCCCAGCTTTTTGCGCATAGCAAGAAGACCTTGTTCCGGACGTACCTTTGCATTCGGGTTGTTGTCGAACTTAGGGTCGCCCACAGATGCGAACAGCACAGCGTCACTTTCCATGCAGAGCTTGAATGTTTCCTCCGGGAAAGGATCGCCTACCTTGTCAATGGCATCTGCACCGCAGATAGCATATTCATAGCTGAGTTCGTGACCATATTTCTCGCACACTGTCTTGGCTACCGCCAATCCCTGCTCCATAATTTCTGGTCCTATACCGTCTCCGGGAAGAACCGCAAGTTTAAGTTTCATATTATAGAATGATTTTATTTGTAACTTGTGAATTAAATATACTGCAAAATTACAACTTTTATGTGAATTATACTTGCAGAATGAAAGAATTTTGACTAACAGACGGTTTGGAGTGTTATATCTTGCAATACCTTATCTTATAATAAGGCGACGCAAATCTTCAAACCGTATCAGATTTACTTGCATTTCTCTAACTCTTCTTTGAGCGCGTTGCGCAGCACACCCAGTTCTATTGCACGTTCAAAATCATGACGCGCCAGTCTCTTGTTCCCCTGCTCAAGGTGCAGATATGCCCGGGCGAGAATATAGTTCTTGTTTTCCGGTTCAAGTTCTATCGCCTTGTCAAGATCCATTATGGCAAGTTCCGGCTGGTTGGCTTCCGCTTCGATATCTGCACGTACAGAATAGAGTTCCGCCCGCTCCGGATACCGGGTGATGAGAAACCCTATCTGCGACAAAGCTTCGTTCTTCTTGCCCATTTCCTGCTGGAGCAATGCCATTCCGAGCAGGGCTGCATAATTGTCGGGAGACTGCTTTATCAGATGCTCATAGTCGGTTTTTGCCTCCGTATATTGTTTGCGCTGCGAATAAATATAGGCACGGAATTGTCGCGCCTCGATATTTATCGGATCCACATCGAGAATGTTTGAGTAATCGACAAGTGCTTTGCTCAGATTACCCAGTTCGAGATAGAGGTCGGCGCGTGCTCTCAGTATAGGTACGGATAGTGGAACGAGATTCAGTGCAAGCGTATATGAGCGTATGGCTTCATGCGGTTTTCCGCTGACCGTCTGTATCTTGCCCAAGTTAGAAAATATCAGTGCGTTCCTATAGTCATCGGGCGATATTTTCAGTGCCTTGCGGAATAAGGCTTCTGCCTCCTGAAGACTACCGATAGAAGCTGCGTGCAGAGCCTGTTCCACTGTTTGCTCATACGTCTGCGACGAAGCCGACAGCCCTAAGACAAAGAAAAAAGTAAATATCAACAATCTCATTTGTAAAGGATTTACCGGTGTTCAATACCCTTGACGATAGCGGTCTTCATCTTTGTCGCCGAGCATGGACAGGTAGGAGTTGTATCGGCTCTCGCTTATGTCGTGCCGTTCAACGGCGGCAAGTACGGCGCATCCCGGCTCATGTGTATGCGTACAATTAGAAAAACGGCAGTCTGCCGCATACTTGAAAATATCCTTGAAATAGTGTCCCACTTCTGTCCGTTCCATGTCGAATGTGCCGAATCCTTTTATTCCCGGAGTGTCAATGATATATCCGTCGTTGCCGATTGGATACATCGCTGAGAAGGTGGTCGTATGTTTGCCGGTGTTATAACTGTCCGATATTTCCCCTGTCTTCAAATTGAGTTCGGGGAAAAGCGTGTTGAGTATAGTTGATTTACCCACACCGCTGTTGCCGCTCAACAGGGTTATCCTGCCTTTCAGCTCTGCAGCGAGCGCATCCATGCCTTCTCCTGTTACGGCTGATACACGGAGACACTTGTAGCCGATGTGTTCATACAGTGCCACAAGTCCTTCAAGATATTCGGTTCCAAGACAGTTCCCTTCTTCTGTTTCCGCCATGTCGGATGTGTCCTTCAGCAAATCTATTTTGTTGAATACAATCGTAACCGGTATTCTGTATGCCTCGGCAGAAGCAAGGAAACGGTCGATGAAAGTGGTGGATGTCTCAGGATAAGCTACCGTGACGATGAGAAAGCATTGGTCGAGATTGGCGGCTATGATGTGCGACTGCTTTGACAGGTTGGTCGCTTTGCGTACAATATAATTAATACGCTCATCAATGGAGGTGATGAGCGCAACATTGTCGGGCAGAAGGTCAAACTCCACCTTGTCACCTATGGCAACGGGGTTGGTGGAACGTATTCCCTTGATGCGAAAGTTTCCTTTCACTTTTGCTTCAACCACCATTCCGTCGTCCGACTGGATGGTGTACCAGCTGCCTGTATTCTTTATTACAAGTCCGTGCAATGAAATAGATTTATATTAAATAAAAATGCTAAGTCTGTATAGTCTTGAAGAATGTGATACAGATGTCTTTTAGTTTTCAATTCTATACAAACTTATCATCTTGGAATGTTAATTTCTTTATACTGTCATTATTTCCTTGTTCTTGGCTTCGAGCATTGCGTCAAGCTTCTTGATGAACTTGTCATGAAGCTTCTGGCATTTGTCTTCGGCATCCTTTTCTACATCCTCAGGCACACCGTTCTTGATGCTCTTCTTCAGCTTGTCTATTGCTTCACGACGCGCATTGCGTACACTGACCTTGGCAGTCTCAGCTTCTTTTGAACACTGCTTTGCCAAATCCCTACGACGTTCCTCTGTCAGTGCCGGGATGCCGAGTCTGATGATTTCACCGTTGTTCTCAGGCATGATGCCCACCGATGAGTCGATGATAGCTTTCTCAATGACGCGAAGCATACTTTTGTCCCACGGCTTTATTGTTATGGAACGCGCATCGGGAGTATTAAGACTTGCAACATTGCTCAGGGGAACACTGCTGCCATAAGAATCAACACGGATAGCATCGAGGATATGCACGTTTGCTTTGCCGGCACGAATGCGGCTCAATGACTCTTCAAGGTGAAGTGCTGCAAACTCCATTTTCTCCTCAGCTTCGTCTAAATATACTTTTACGTCTTCCATTCTTTAGTGATAAATTAAATTAGTAATATATATTTGATGCGAAAGTACGACTATTTTCCGATAAATGAAAAACTTTGATTGTTTTTTTATGGTTGCACTGTCATGAGGTTTTTGAGGGATGGATATAAAATGTTTTAAGCTGTTGTTTGTGGATGTTCTCGTAGTTGTATTCGACAGATTCCTCTGTCGAATACAACCACATAAATAGCAAAAGTCTCCCCAAAAATGCCACTTTTCAAAATATCAAAATGATATTTTCGCCCAAAATGAAAATTTAACACTTGAAGCGATTTTTTGCCGATGACGAAGGGATGAAAATTTTGATTAAAAGACAACTGATTGAAAATCAGTAGAATACAAATTTATTCAAAATTGTCAAAAAACGCGCCGGACGCAATTTTTCGATAATTTCGAATGAATTTGATAATATTTTGATTATTAATATATTACAATAAAATCCACCTTCTTCGTCTCCTAACACCACTTCAAATCTACCCACTTTTATGTTCTTGTTCAAATGCTCTTCCGAAACAACGAATTATACACTTCTTAACATTTCAACTGAAGCCCGGTGCTTTTTTCTCCGCTTCCCAGTGCTTTTTCAAAAAATCTACGCTGAAAATTTTTCCAAACTACTAAGTTTTTAAAATTGTAGCGCACTGAAAATAAAATTACAGTGCGCTGAAAATGTGACGACAGTGCGCTGGAAATGTGACGACAGTGCGCTGGAAATTTGAGAACTTAGTACTTTTTCCAAAAAAACTCTTTGCCAGAAATAAATATATGTAAAAGAACCGCTCCAAAACGAAACACTTTTTTACAATTCCCTGAGGCTTCAGAAAATGCGCACAGAAGCCCCACTTTCCGAGAAAAGTTCGGTGTACTTCATTTTGACGCGTGCCAGAGGGCTTGGGATTTTAACATTTGACAAAATCAAAAAGACAACAAATTGATAATAATGGAGCTAATTGTATTTAAAACAGCTGGAATTGATTTCATTTTGTCAAAACAGAATACCCATTGGAAAAACGATGTCAAAAATTTTTTTATGGGAGGTAAATTTTGCTGTTTGAGGATATATGGATAACCATAGAGAAGTCGCTTGGGATCTTTTATATCACAGTTATTATAAGGGTGTATTTATACAACTGTAATATGCAAAGTTTCAAGCGACTTCTCTATGATTGACTGGCTGTGGCAACGCTGAAATCAGAGTTGCGAACCGTTGTATTTATAATAGTGTAAAACTTTCTTTTCTTCGTATGTCTGCCGATGATGAACCTATATATATTGTGAATTTTCCCGGTTCGGCAGTCCATGTCTGCTGTTTGTCATCGAAGAACTGAAGGTCTTTTTCCGTAATGTCGAAGCTGACAGTCTGGCTTTCTCCGCTTTTAAGGTCTATCTTTGCGAACTTCTTGAGTTCTTTCTTCGGACGCATGACCGAACATTTGTCATCTCCTATATATAACTGCACCACTTCCTTCCCGTCGCATTTTCCTGTGTTCTTGACAGATACGGAAACAGTGACAGAACCTCCGGCTTGCATGGTTGAGGACGAGAGTGTAGCTTTGCCGTATTCAAACTGAGTATAGCTCAATCCGTGTCCGAAAGGAAACAGTGCCGGAATGTTTTTGGTGTCGTACCAACGATAGCCCACCAATATGTCCTCTTTATATTCCACTTTCTTTCCGTCGCCCGGATAAGTTTCCTTCCCGAAACTGTTGGCTCCGCAGTCTTCGAGTTTCACAGGGAACGAGAATGGCAACTTTCCACTTGGATTCACTTTTCCGCTGAGTATGTCGGCTACGGCCGGACCAGCCTCACTGCCAAGATACCATGCCTGTACAATCGAAGGCATGTCTGCAACTTGTGGCAGTTCTACGGCATTACCACTCATCAAGACTGTAACCACAGCCGGATTGGCTTCCAGCAGAGCTTTGAGCAGTTCTGGTTGTCCGAATGGCAGACCGTAAGTGAGGCGGTCTGCGTCTTCACAATCCTGATGCTTGTTTTTGTTGAGTCCTCCCACGAAGATGACGAGGTCGGCTTCACGTGCCATGCGTGCCGCCGTTTCACGCAAAGAATCAGTTAATTCGGCAGGCACTTCTTCTACTCTGTCATATAGCGTTTTTCCCGGTGCATATCCTCGGGTGTATAGAATCTTGTCGCCATAGATTTCCTTTAGTGCGGCAAGTACAGATGTTTCGTGCTGCACTTTCAGCTCTGACGAACCGCCTCCTTCTGTCAGCCGTCTGGTGGCATTGTCTCCTACAACGAGTATATGGGAGTATAAGTTTGCGTTTATCGGCAGAAGCGGAGAGGTATATTTTTTCGGAAGTCCTTTTTGGGAGTTTTTCAGCAATACGATTCCTTCTGTACCAATCTTGCGCGCTACGGCAGAGTGGGCTGCATAATCCATGTTGCCGAGAGGTTTGCGGGTGTTCATCGCAGTGCGGAATATCAGTCGGAGAATACGTCTTGCCTTTTCATCGACAGTTGAAATCGGCAGTTCACCCTTGCGCAGCAAATCCAGATAGTCCGATGCAAGATAACTCTGGTCGAAAGTGAAATCGTCGAAGCCGATGCCTTTGTCCTTTCGGCTTGCTGTTCCCATTTCTATGTCCAGACCGTTGAGAGCCGCTTCACGAGTGTTGTGAGTTCCGTCCCAATCCGACACAGCGGCTCCGTCCCAGTTCCATCCATCTTTCAGGATTTTCTGTAAAGTCAACGGGTTATGACAGGCATGAGTGCCTCTAATCTGATTGTAGGCACCCATAAGGCTCCAAGCGTGACCTTGCTGTACGGCAGACTTGAAAGCCGGGAGATAAATTTCGTGAAGCGCACGATCGCTGACTTCGACACTGATATTCCAACGATATTTCTCTTGATTGTTCAATGCGAAGTGTTTGACACAACATGCCACACCATTCTCCTGCACACCTTTTATATATGGTACGCACATTACGGAACTGAGATAAGGGTCTTCGCCCATGTATTCAAAGTTACGTCCGTTAAGCGGAGTACGATAAATATTGACTCCCGGTCCGAGCAGCACGTTCTTGTTTCTGTATCGTGCCTCCTCACCGATGGCTTTTCCGTATATCCATGCCATTTCCGGATTCCATGTGGCAGCAAGACAGGTCAGCGCAGGAAAAGCGGTGCATGAGTCATTTGTCCATCCCGCTGTTTTCCATTGGCTCCAGTCCATCTCCTCCCGCACACCATGCGGACCGTCGCTCATTTGCAGTCCCGGGATTCCGAGACGCGGTACTCCCCATGTGTTGAATTTGCTGTTTGCATGACATATTGCCACTTTTTCTTCCAGTGTCATGCGACTGATGGCATCGTTTATCCTTGTCTCCATTGGCTGGCTCTCGTCCATATAGGCTGGTAGCTGTGCTTTTGCACCGATGAATGGGACAAAAAAGGATATTGCAACAAAAATACTTTTTGTCTTCATAATGTTTTAAGGTATAAATAAATTATCGAAGACAAAGATAAGAGAAAAATATAATACAGCGAAATGATGGTCTTGATATATTGAGAAACAGTTAATCGTTCCTCTCATTCTTTACTTTTCTGCTTTGTCTTTTTCCGTACATTCCGATTGTTCAGAGAATTTCTTTCCCAGAACACATCGTCAGTGTAGCCTTGTATGGTGGTGTCGGTGTTTGCTTTCTGTAATCGTTTTACGGCCCAACGACAATACTCTTTGTCGATTTCAATGCCGCAATAGAGTCTGCCCAGTTTTTTTGCGACAACTGCCGCCGTACCGCTTCCTAAGAACGGATCGAAAATCTTGTCGCCGGGCTTGGAAGAAGCAAGAATTAGCTTGGCATAGAGCTTCTCCGGTTTTTGCGTCGGATGGTCTGTGTTTTCCGGCATCGACCAAAAAGGAATGCTGATGTCGTCCCAAAAGTTAGAAGGATAGGTCATGCGGAAGTTGCCCGCCTCAGTCTCCTGCCAGTCTTTGGGTTGTCCTTCCACCTTGTATGGAGCTATCACTTTGCGCTTCATCATGACTGCGTTCACATTAAAATAGTAGTCGTGAGGATTCTTCACGGCAAACCAAATATCTTCCATCCCGTTCTTCCAGTTTAATTTTGCTCCGCGTCCTTTTTCGCGCTGCCATGAGATTCTGTTCATGACGGTAAGCTTCTCTTCCATCACGCGTTGCATGGAAGACGAACATTTCCAGTCGCCACACATGTACAGAGAACCATTGGGAGCCAGTTTGTCGCATACCTTGTAGAACCAGCTGCGGAGATAGTCCTCATAAGCATCGGATTTCATGGCTGAAAACTTTCTGCCGTGAAAATCCTTGTCAAGATTATAAGGAGGATCGATTATGATCAGGTTGAAATACTCGTCAGGGATGCTGTCCAGACAGCGGCAAGTATCTCCATTGATGACCATGTTGTCATGAAAACCCTTTTTGATGCTCTCGCCTGAATATATGCTCTGGTCCAGAACCTGTATTTCATCCTCAGAAACAGTCAATGTCCTGTTTCTTGCGGCTCTTGTTTTCTTTTCTGCCATTTTTCTTTAGTCTCTTAGATTTCTGCAATCTTGTAGCTTCCTGCTTTTGTCTTTATAGTTTCCTGCAATGTCTCCAACGGCAGTTTTTCTTCTGCAAATTCAATGATGGCTATGGCTGGGTCGAGAGTCACAGACGCACTCACACCCGGCAGACTGTTCAGTGCTTCTTCCACATGGGTGCGGCAATGGTCGCACATCATACCTTCCACGCTATATACACCCACACCGTTTGTCAGCGCGGATGCATAGGACTCTTCATTTCCTTCCAACCGGATAAACTCCACGGTTTCCGCTTTGTTATTTGCTGTCAAGACTTTATACGAGTGAGATATATCCGTGTCCGGAATATGGCACAAGTCAGATTCTTTTTTGCGATAAATTTTCTTGCGTTTGAGTCTCAGGCTGTTCAATACGACACTCACGCTGCTCATTGCCATAGCTGCACCGCCAATCATCGGATTGAGCAGGAATCCGTTTACAGGATAAAGTATGCCGGCTGCCACAGGTACGGCAATAATGTTGTAGATGAAAGCCCAGAACAGATTCTCGCGTATCGTGCGTACCGTATGTTCAGAGAGTTGAATTGTTTCTGCTATCTTCGTCAAGTCCGAAGACAATATCGTAATCATCGCCGCATCAATGGCAATGTCACTGCCGTTGCCCATAGCAATGCTGACATCGGCATGTGCAAGAGCCGCACTGTCGTTGATTCCGTCGCCCACCATTGCCACCTTGTGTCCTTGTCTCTGCAGTTCTTTGACGAAAAGAGCCTTCTCTTCCGGCAAGACTCCTGCTTTCACATTCTTTATGCCCACCTGTCCGGCAATGGCATTTGCCGCTGCCTCGTTGTCGCCGGTAAGCATATAAATGTCGATATTGCGTGCGTGCAGCAGACCGACCGCCTCTGCGGAACTCTGTTTTATCCGATCGGTTATGGCTATGACGGCAAGAGCCTGACGCTCATTCCCGAACCAGACAATGGTTTTTGCTTCTTTTGCCCATTGCTCCGCCTGTTCGGAAAGCTCCTCTGAAATCTCTATTTCGTTCTCTGTCAACAGTTCTTTTCTTCCGACGAAATAGACTATATGGTTCACGATGGCTGTGACTCCTTGTCCCGTCATGTTTTCGAAGTCCATCACATCTACTTTCTCATCGTAAACTCCCAAATCGTGCACAATGGCTTGCGCAAGCGGATGCTCCGACCTCTGTTCGATACTTCTGAGAACAGAAAGAGCATGTCTTTGTGCGCTGTCGTCTTCGAATCGTAACGATATGATTCCGCTGACAGCAGGCTCACCTTCGGTTATCGTGCCGGTCTTGTCGAGCACAATGCTGTCAATTGTTCCGGCAGTCTCGATGCTTTCCGCATCTTTAATCAGAATGCCCCTTTCTGCCCCTTTGCCAATGCCTACCATGATGGCTGTCGGAGTGGCAAGTCCGAGGGCGCAAGGACAGGCTATGATAAGTACGGTTATCATGGCGAGCAGACCGTGGATGAATCCCCCTTCGGGAGCAAACACAATCCATGCGATGAACGACAATACGGATACAGCCATTATGGTGGGCACAAACACCGACGACACCTTATCCACCACTTTCTGCACCGGAGCCTTGCTGCCTTGGGCTTCCTGTACATGGTGTATTATCCTTGAAAGCATAGTGTCTTTCCCCACTTTGTCTGCTCTGAATCTGAAAGCTCCGTTCCGGTTGAGAGTGCCGGCAAACACTTTGCTGTCGGTCAACTTATGTACTGCTAACGGTTCTCCGCTCAACATGCTTTCGTCAACAAATGATTCACCGCTGACAACTGTTCCATCTACTGCAATCTTCTCTCCCGGACGTACCGCGATAATATCTCCTCTGCGTATCTCGTTTATCGGAACAGTCCGTTCTGTCTCTCCGTCAATGACAGTCACGGTCTTAGGTTGCAGTCCGATGAGTTTTCTTATCGCATCCGAAGTGTTGCGTTTGGCTTTAGCTTCGAGCAGTCTGCCCAGCAGGATGAACGCAATAATCATACTTGCCGACTCAAAATAGAAGTGCGGCTGTATGCCATGTGAAACCCAAAAATTGAAAAAAAGTAGATTGGAGAGGCTGAACAGATAAGCAATGCCGGTACTTCCTGCCACGAGCGTATCCATATTCACCGCTCTGTGCCTCAGTTGTTTCCACGCGTTAATAAAAAAACCGCGTCCGAACCGAAACACAATAAGAGTGGCAAGCAACCACTGCAGCAAGACTATGACGAGCCGTTGAGTGTCTGTCAGACGGATGAACATTTCAAGCATTCCCGAAACAAAGACTGGGATACAAAGCAGTGCCGCCCATATCGTGCGATGCTTGATGGCTTCATATTGAACCTGCCTTACCTGTTCTGCCTGTCCTTCGTCTGTCAGCAGGTCATAGCCCGCATTCTGTACAGCAGTCCTCAGTCGGGCAACCGAACAAGTCTTGGGGTCTAACTCGACAAACACAGTGGCGGAAGCATAGTTTACACGCGCTTCTGCCACTCCTTCCTGTTCGTTCAAAGTTTTTTCAATTCTTGATGCACATGCCGCACAACTCATTCCTGTCACAGGAAATGTTTTTTTTATGTTTCCTTTCATAATCACTTGCTAAAAATCAATACATATTCAAATCTGCGTACAAAAGTATAACAATGTTCATACAGTTTGGTTGCATTGTAAGGAAGAATGTCAAGTTTTTTGTTGCCGCCACAACAGTTCCGGTTGCAGACAAGACCGGATTTTCCATGATGACTTCCTGTCCGGCTGCTTACTTCACCACATGTGTGGATAAGGCATGCACATACTCCATATTTCCCGTACCCTCCATTGTGTCGGTCTTTGCTGAAAGGTTGTCGATGAGTGTGACAACGACAGCCTCTTGTGTACACGGCATCACCGGTGAACCATATTCCAGCTGACCGTGATGAGCAAGCACACAATGGACGATTCTGTTCGTCTCATCCTTGTCTATACCGTTCTTTTCCAGCTCTGTATGCAATTTGTGGGCAGACAGATAGATATGTCCCAGCAGATACATCAGCTCCTGTGTCTCTCCTTCTTTTGAATATTCATACACTTTGCCATAGTCATGGAACAAAATAGCAAGCACACAGCGTTCTATCTTTATCGGGTAAGGCAGGGTTGGATAGAGTCCGGACAGCATGTTCAGCATCTGATGAGTATGGTTCAGCAGACCTCCCGGATAAGCATGGTGTACACTGGTGGCTGCCGGATATTTGGAATACGGCTCATACAGTTTGAAAGCAAAGTCCTTGATGATAGGAATCAGTTTCTCGTCGCTGCAAAAACCGAGCAGTTTCTCAATACATTCATCCCATACGTTTTTCTTTACCGGCCGCGGCATGAGATGGTAGAGCGGATGATTCTCATTCGGAAATGTACCCGGTGTCATGTCCATGCTTGTAGCGGACTTCTTGCCCATTTTCTCCTGTATGGAACGGAATATGGCTGTCTGCCCGACGAATGGACCGCTTGTCTTGGGTACATCCCAAACAGAAATATTTTCTACACCCTCCAGATTAATCAGTTTCAGGTTGATATATGGTGAACCGGTACGCGTCACTCCCTCTGTACGTCCTATGACTAAATATTCTTTGACCATCTTTGTTCGTTTTTTTAAGTATGTTGAATTGGTTAATTGTCTTCTTTTTTGTGGTGTATGTACATAATCTTACAACAATTTACAAAAATAGTATAATTTTGATAAAGACAGCGTATGTCCGGGACAAAAATGATTATTCTCTGTCGTTGAAACTTACAGTCAATAATCTGTCGGGAAGATAAATTGTAGGGTATGGCTACCATTTTTCCGACGTGTTCCGTTGAATCTCTCAGGGGCTTGTCAAAGTTGATTTCCGATTCCCATAACAAAATTTTTTATATATATTTTTTAACAAAAATATTTTCTGACAAAACGAAAGTAAAACTGGTTTGTTTTCGCTTTTATTTGCTGATTTTGCATCAAAACACTTTCTTTTTGATTTCGTTAAATGTTAAAATTCCAAGCCCTCTGGCACGCGCCAAAATCGACCGCACCGAACTTTTCTCGGAGAATGGGGATTCTACGCGCATTCTCAAACACCTTATTGAAATGTAAAATAATGTTTCGTTTTTGGCAGCTCTTTTACATTTATTTATTTCCGGCGAAGAGTTCTCTTCTCCAATCTACTAAGTTTTGATATTTCCAGCGCACTGTCGGAACTTTTTCAGCGCACTGTGGTGACGACGACAGTGCGCTACAAATTTGCGCGCTTAGTAGATTGGAGAAATTT